>JALYGX010000001.1 GCA_030776905.1 Cyanobacteriota bacterium
CATCTGCCATGCCGTCCAGGATGAACCTTTGGCATCCTATTATGCCGTTGAGGGGCATCCGCAATTCATGAACAGCATTAATTACCCACTCTCGCTCAAGCTCATGAGATTTTATTTTCTCTCCATAGTATTGTTGTAATGCCTCTTTTACTTGTTGTTCGGCTCTTTCCTTAAGCAATAAATACGCCACCGACTGTATCGGAGATGATTGCTCTTTTAAGACTTCAATTACTAAAGCTAAACCCGCTTCACCATAGTTAAATGCCTCGGCAAGAGCCGCAACTTTTTGCTCAACAGTCTCACTGGCTAATCGTTTCTTGACTCCTTCTAGTCCCCCTAAAACTAGATCAGTACTTCGGGGCTGATTAAGCTTATTTGCCATAGCGTCCTAACCCGATATATTGCTACCAATATAGCCTTGATAACTAGGAAATCTAGGGTTTGTCGGTTCTGTCTTCAGTCCAGAACTGTCTGTTCTTTTCCAGTTACCTCAAATGGTGTTGATAGCGATAGCTGCCTTGATTACTCTAAAAGGGCACTCGCGTTGCGAGAAGAGTCAAGCGATCTGAAGAGCAGAAACTACCACATTGCATCAAATCCGCGAAGCCTCGCGTTTTTACAAGCTATGAACACCCGCAAGGATAAGCCCTAAGTGTTTCCAGGTACGTCACGTTCACATCGCGCAAGGGTGAACCCTGAGCCTTCATTAATTTGGCTTTCTCAGCCGCTTCTAGGAGATATCGAGCATACGGCGAAAAACACGCATCTTCAAAGGTGGAGGTAGCTCGCCTAAAATTAATAATCGCACTATCCCAATCCGATTTTTCTGTTGCCTGCTTTCCGATGTGAAGGTACTGCCAAGCTTTTGCTTCTTTTGGAGTCATCTCCATCTCGTCAGAGCTTGGTCGAGCCGCATGAGCAACAGTGCTACAAGCAAGCATAAAAATAATAGCAATAGAGCTAGCTGCTGAAAATCTTCTTAAGCGTTTCATGTCACCCCAACGATTCACATTTATTTTTCCTCAGTATCAGAGGCTGATGAGTGCGATCGCGTTTACTCTCTGTTTGCCTGATGTATCAGTTTTGGACTGTTATGAGAAGGGTAGTTAGGAGAGAGCAGCGCGACGCTATCACGCTTAGGCAAACACTAGTGCAGGCTAGGGTGAAGATGTGAGCGCTTGTTTAGTGCTACAAAGCCGCTACCGTCCTCAAGGCGGCGTTGATCATTTCTGCATTGAGCTGACGAGCATGGGTGAGTTGTTCCAGTTGAATGCTCTCCCAGTCGGCTTGAGTCATCGTCTGACGGGCATTACAGATATTTATTAAAGCCACCTCGTCTAGAGAACCCGGTTTAGCAATCTCTTCTGGGGTGTTTGAAACAGTAGTTATAACCATCCCCGACGAATTGTAGACAGTACCAGAAATAGCGTGAAAAGCCCGTGTTTGACAATTTGCCGTCATTTGTCCAAGGCTAACCCTCGGTTGATTGCCGTCTGAATTGTTGAAAACAGCAGCAATCAAGTAGGTAACTTGATTGCCATCTCGTTTCAAACTAGGGGGATGCCAAAAGTACTGCTTGTTATTGCCGTCTACCATCGGTTTATTTCTGAACATTACTGGCATCCATCCATCAATGCCACCTGCACTGCTACTTTCTTGAGTTGACACTCGAGTAGCTGGAACCGAAACTTGAGCGCTGGGCTGCTGGAGCGCTGGCACGGCTCCAGCAGCTATTTCACTAACTCTAGTAGTGGAACATCCAGCCACAAGACTTAGTGCAGTCGCCGCCGTTATCAATTTTCTCATGTCAGCCTTTGGTTCAACCTTGATTCTGTCTTTAGTTTCAATGGCTGATGTTTGCGATCGCGTTCACGTAATATCTGACTCATGTATGACTTTTGGGCAACTGACTGTAAGCGGCGGCGGTTGCCCTTTGAAGAACCGAAGGCATCCTCTACCCTGGTTTGTAATTGACCTCGCTCCCTTCAATGCCCGTAACTCTAGCAACGCTCATCACCTCTTTTGGCTCCCCAACAGCAGCTCTAGTCAAGCGATTAATCACAGGTTCTAAACCTTGACCTTTGTTATAGCTCTCGTTATCCATGCCCTCTACAGCTTTGGCAATCGCCTTAACGGTGATACCTGTCAGCTCGGAGATGAGCTTGTTGGTAATGCACCATTTCTGCTCTGGGTGGTCATAGTTCCATTGCTTGACTACCCTTACCGCACGGCTGACCAACTCACGGCAAGCGGCTGAATTAGTCCGATATTTTTTGTCATTCATCAACGTTTCTAAGGGGATTGTTTCCCAGTCATCATCTCGCGAAGCCTATCCTGCCTTATGTTCTACTGCATCGGGAATCGGCTGAATATAATTTTGAGTCTTAAGACTTTTCTCAGTGAGTGTTTCAACAGCCACAGTAGCTACCCGAGCTACTGCCTCCAGTGGCAGTGAGCGCACCATTCTCAGTACCTGCTCTAGGGGTTCCTCTTCAGGTAACTCCCCTTCTACTAAGTAAGTCTGGAGCTGAGAAAGGTTCCAGCCTTTCAAGGCTGCCAGTTTCTCCAAATTTTCTGTCTCAGGCCAGGCAAGATGAGACTCCCAGAATCTAACCGACGACTGGCTGACACCAAGTTCTCTAGCAAACTGGCGTTGGCTTTTGGAGCCTCGCAGCTCAACAACTATTCTCGCTAGTCGTTCAGTTTTTGATTCCATAACACCATATTAGGCGATTTAACCTTGCCAGCCAGCACGGGTTGAGGGTCAAACACGGTAAAGTAATGAATGATAAATTATTCAAGTATGAGTGAAGGATTATTCAAGCTTTAAGCAACTGTAGGTTGCTCTTGGTCATGTCAACTGACGTACTTCCTGGTTCAAATCCAATCCCACTATACAGTCAAGTCAACCCTAAAGAGTTGAAACCCCATCCCAAAAACTCCTCGATCTATGGAGAGGACGAGGATGTAACTGAGCTAATTGAGGCAATTCGTAAGTCAAGATGGATCAAGGCATTGGTTGTGACCAAGGATGGAACGATCATAAGCGGACATCGGCGCTGGAAGGCTTTATTGGCATTGGGGTGGCAGAGCGTACCTGTAGAGGTGAGAGAGTTCCGCGATGAAGCGGCTGAGCTAGAGGCACTCCTAGTGGAAAACGCAAGCCGCGCCAAAACTACTGAGCAGAAAGTACGGGAAGCTCAAGTCTGGAAGGAAGTCGAATCCAAAAGAGCTAGAATGAGGCAAATTGAACTAGCTGGAACCCGACCTAACCATAATGCTGACCTCGTGGAAAATTTTCCACAAGGTCATAGAGGTAAAACTCGCGATCGCCTTGCCCAACTGGTCAATCTCGGTTCAGGTCGCACGTACTCTAAAGCCGCTAAGGTCGTGGAGGTAATTGACCAGCCGACAGGTTTAGGAAATCTGCCAACTGCTCAGGTACTTCGCAAAACTCTAAACTCAAAAAGTGTAGATGCAGCTTATCGGCTCCTCACCTCAATCCGAAAGCGGTCAAACAATCTGGAAGACAGCAGCGATCGCTCCCTTGGCAACTTAGAAACCCTAAATCAGGGGAGTGAATCACAAATTTTCGATCAAACAGATCGCTTCTCGAATGCGGCTCGTAGCTGCTGGACTTGTCAGCATAGAGGCAAACTAATCGAGAACCACAGCTTTCACTGCACGCAGTTAGGGACGCTAAGCCTCATAGATAAAGATGCGTGTACGCGGGGAGCTGAATGTAACTTGTGGTACGACGGGGATGCGAAACAAACGACTGCTGCGGGATGGCTTGAAGTAACAAGCGAACTTGTTAAACCCAAAACTTTTTCTTTGGAATTTCCAGAATATCTGCGTTCTAAGTTTGAAGATGCAGCGCGAGCCGCTGGAATGAATATGGCGGACTGGGCAATCTTTGTCCTTGAGTCGGCATCAGAACAATCCCCTGTGGGAGGACAAAACTGATGGTGAACTCAGATAATAGTGACGGAGATACCTTTGACCAATCAGAGTCATCACAACTTCAGATCGCTGGGTTAGAAGTTCCCTTAACCCCCACTGCCAAATATACCTCTCACAGGGGAAGGTATCCCTCTCTCAACCGACCATCGCCTAGTCCAAATCTATTCCCCGATGGTAGAACCAACTACATGGCATCGAATAAAGTAATCTGGGAGGGTTGCAGCATCCTAACACAAGGTCGGAATCTCGGTTGGGTTATCCCAGAACAAGGATCACCTTACTACGAAGTACCCGTTGCCAAAGGTAAAGGGTATGTCACCTTCTGGCTAACCGATGATTTGCACGAACTGAACCCTGCTATTTTGGAGGGAGAAGCTGCACTGGCATTGATCGAGCAATTTGATATCCGTGCTGCATGTATGCATTTAATCTATGCCGCTCACGCTACACAGCTTGACCGCCCGTGGGAACAGCAGTTCGTCCTGAATGATAATCAGCTAGAACAGTATCTGGGTCTGAACCAGAACAAGAAGCTAAACAAACAGCAAAAGTTACAGCTAATGTTAGAGCTAGCGAGGCAACCTTGCCACTTCGTGGTGTATGTCTCCTGGCCCGCAAAGGGAGCAGTTAGCTCATTTAGCGTCAGCCGCACTTGGCTGTGGGAAATTGCAGAGCCAATTTTACACTTTCAAGATTGTTTTCACGATCGCGAAGGCAATCCTATCGGTGAGCAGACACTTGTAGGATTCACGCTTAAAGTTCGCTGCGGAAACTGGGCACAATACTTTCTCAACGAGGAAAAGCACCGAAATAAATCGGGCTACTACGAGTACGGCATTTTATCTCAGGGCTTGCTACATGACTTGATGAGCCTCTGGCACCACCACGAAGGAGCCGTGCGTCTTATGACCTGGCTTTTGTTTAAGACTAGGGTTAATCAAGACAGCCCACTAACCGTTGAAATGCTGATGAAGGTGGCATTTGGAACCTCATTGGTGGAAGAAGGGAAAGCATCTTCAAAGGAGCGGAAGAAGCTAGTAAGGCGCTGGGAAGCGGCGATTAGGATTTTGCTAGACCGAGGATGGGATATCAAACCTGACCCGGACACCTACCCACTTCAGTATTGGCCTGCATTACCAGGTTCAGAACCTCTAGCACAAATCCCGAACGAGCCTGAACAAGCAGCTCAATTCTGGGCGCAAGATGCTGCCTCAGCACCCGGAACACGTCTTACCGACCTTACAAAGCGTACACACGCTAGTTTTGAGAAACTCTTAGGCAGCAAACTCTGGGTGCGATCGCCAGCGGATATTGCTGAGAGACTGGATAAGATCGATCAGATCACAAAGCAAAAACGGAAAAAGGCGCAAGCTTTGGAGCCGTCTACTCTTTCTGGGGACTTAAAGGCTCTAACAGGTCAACAACTTAGAGACCAAAGAACCAGTTTGGGTTTGAGTCAAAGGGACTTGAGTTCGCTCACGGGAATCAGCCAAAAGATGATCTCACTCCTAGAGAATGGCAAACGACGGCTGAGTGAGACTAACCGAGAACGTCTGCTCAAGGCTTTCAAAAAATAACCCTCACAGCTACTTACAGCTTCAACACCCCAACTAAATGTAGGGATGGCACACTTTGACTACGCATACATACAGTATAGTACATATGAACTATATTTTTCTATATAGCCTGAGGAAATTCCAACTACTCTACTTGTAGAGTGTGTGACTTCAGGGGGTGACACTTAAGGGTGCGGAATGTGGGTTCTTGAGTTGTTCAACACTTACCCCTCCGCAGTAACCAAAATTTTTCCATTGCTATACATTGGCGCAAATGCTTGCTACAGGCAGATTTGGCTGTCCTTCGGTATGTTTGTACTCAAAAATACCCCTCACTCTATCCAAAAATACCCCTCACTCTATCCAAAAAATAATTTCTGTTGCCTAGAAGCTTTGGCACATAAGCCTTTGATTTTTGAGTACAAATCTGATCAATCTGATCAATCTGATCCGTTTGTACTCACCAACGTGAAAAAATCCGGGCGCTATTCTAGGTCAGCCAACGAAAATGTAGCTGCCGCAATTCCCACAAAGGAGAAGTTTGGCCTTCCAATGAGCATTACTTCGCCCATACCTGACCAAATACCAATCCTTTAACCAAGCGGACAGCGACACATACAGTAACTCGTTGGCTCAAATGAGTAATCAGCAAGCATGAGCCAATGACATCTGTATGGCGTTACCTTAAAAGAAACTGTCCGATTTGCTCCGGCGCTCGTCGCGACTGCCGAGAGAACACCCAGAATCATCTGATTCACTGCCGCCACGACGTTGGGGAAGCCCCTGGCTACAAGGAAGTAGGAGTTGATAAACACGGCTTCTTCATGT
>JALYGX010000002.1 GCA_030776905.1 Cyanobacteriota bacterium
TGTGCCGGAATCACTTAGCTGCACTAAACCCGCTTGGGAAACACTAAGTCCTGTCTCTACACCTTCACTAAAATTCTGATCAGCAGTTCCAGTTAGTAACGTTGGTAAATCCACTGGTGTAATTGGCAACTGCTGCCCATCGACTGTCCGAGGGGGTTCGATCTCCAAACTCAGCAAGTGTCCTGTTTGACTCATCCTGACAAGATTTTCCCCTGGCACGGCAGCTAGGGTGATATTCCCGGAAGGTGCCTTCAGTTGTCCGGTATTCACAGCGATACCGCCGAGTAAGGTTATGTTTTGCCCCTGCTCAACGGCTAAGTTCCCAGCATTAATAATGCTTCCTGGTTGAGATAGGTCAAAAGCAAACTGATTGGGGATGCCGATGAAATTTTGGTAGTCATTATCACCGATCGCATTAAACCAATTACCACTACTCAAGCCAATCCCCGTGGCAGTCGTCGCCGTAAAGGACGCAGGTACGTGCAGGCTAGCATTTCGACCGAAGACGATTCCCGCTGGGTTCATCAAAAATAAATTAGAGTTCCCGCCAGTCACCTGAATCAGTCCATCAATAAGCGAGGGGTTACCACCGACAACCCGCCCCAGAATATTGCGAATAGAAGGATTTGATAAAAAATTGACAACCTGTCCGGATGGAAGTCCAAATTGCTGAAAACTATGGAAAAGGTTGGTTCCATCACCCGAAAGACTCCCACCTAACACGTCATAAACGGCAGGGGTTCCTGTAGATAAGGAGTTACTATTAGGCTTGACGATAGTGCCAGTGCCGTCAGCGGCTGGAGTTATGGGTTGAGCGAGAGCCGGGTGTTGAGCGATTGCTCCGATCAAACAAGCAGTGACAGACAAGCAGCGCCAGCGCAGCTGTGTGGATTTCATGAGTTAAGCAACCTCTTCAAGTCGGTCGGCTAAATGAAACGTAAAATGCTTCCCCCTTGCAGGCTCTCTCTGCTCCGATCTTATCTTCGGTTTATTGCTGCCTACCCTTTTAATACCCGATGAGACAGCTTTTCCTCAGAGATAGTACTCGCCTCACCCTTAGTACTTATGCTCTACACAGCGCTTTTTCTCATCTATCTATTGCCGTATTTCTCTAATGAGATTTAACTGTTTCCTAACCCTTAGCCCCTAATCTCGTCCCTATTTCATAGGAGGTCTAACAACGTAAAGTTATTAGACATTTGCTTGCATCACTAAAATACAATTCTGTATCCTTAAATACAGAAAATATTGAATTTATCCCAATTAAGGGATTGGCGTTAGCGATCGCCCTAACAAGCGGCAGCTTTCGCCTGAGCAATGGGTAGTTAAAGGAAATAAGCTGATGAAACTCGATGCCCGCAAACCAGGAGCTAGTGTACCGCTGCGTCTACAGTCTCTAAATTGGTATAGCAAGCCCAATCTCAACACAGTTGAACAAGAGTTGCAAGCTTCGACTTGGGTGCAGCTGCGAGAACCTCCCAGTCCCTACAGCCATGATGAAGCACTGCTACTATGCCAGCATTCTGATACGGAATGGGTTGTATGGATTCCAGATCATGGTCAAATGGTTCTACATCGCAGCCAGTTTGGGGAAGCTTGTTGATGCGGATATTAAGGCACTAATCGTGCCAGAATGCTTTTGGCAATCTTCTTTTCTAGAGGCTTGCGTGAGAGCAAAGCGGATAAGAGTTGACGGAAAGCCCAGCGACCAACCGTTGCTAAAAACAAAAGCAACAAGGGTTGTAATACCATTTGCAACAGCCACGCCAGCACCAGCAAGGGTAACAGCAGCCAGCGGTTAATCTGCCATAGCAGCGGTATACAAACAATTACCGTTACTCCCGCAATCAACCAAGAAAGCGATCGAGAAAGCCAATTCAACTTCACTATTGCTTCCAAACGGAGCTGACTTAGCAATTGAGCGATTAGCCAATAGTGAGCCGAAGCAATCTGGCGACAAAAGTGAGGACGTTTTAGACAATCGCTTTGGATCTGGTGAAAGATATCTCCATCCGTGGAAATGACACTCCGCATCAGCGCTTCCTCAGAACCGCCCTGTAGATAATAGGTATAGAACGTCAATCCAGACTGTAAGTGGTTTTCCCCGTCGATCAGGGCGTAATAGCGCAAATCAGCGAGCAATTGACGAGAAACGTAGAGACAGTCTCCTGTTTCTCGTGCCTGCTGAATTTTTAGGAGAATATCTTTATCTAAATGGAAGCGAATGCTGTGAAATACCTCTCGCTTACGAGTAATTCGTTCCCGATCAAATTGGATGTATGACTCCAAATTCAGACCGTTACGGTTTGAATTTTTCTGGGAAAGCTTTCGGGAACGAAGATGCCGCACGGAAAAAACACTCTATCTTAACTACTCAGCACTATTATTTCGCTGACCCATTCTTACTGGAACTCCGCTGGAGCGTCGCCTGTATCAGACCAATGATAAACTCCAGCAGTCCGCGCCACTGCTTTTCACTAGCCGTGACACCGTCTTGGTGAATTTGGAGAATTACCTCTCGATGAGGATGGTCAAAAATTTCTTGAGAGTAGCGGTTGATTATGTCACCGTCAAGCTGAATCACGGTTTGGGCGTAGATTAGATCGGTTGTTACCGCCTTTTGGAGAGCGTCTGGTGCAATGCGATCTAATTTCTCGTCCTGCATTCTCTGCAACGCCTTGTTGCGATTATCCAGTGCGGCTTTCAGTTCGCTCATCTTACGCAAGCTGCGCAGGAAACGGCTGTCGTTGAGAACGGCTTGCGCCTTCAGGATTTCTTCGGAAGTAGTGGGATTTATTGGGTTAGGTAGTCGTGAGAGCGTTGCGCTGCTGCGTAGCGCCGATCGCATTTCAGGCAATTCTATGGTTGGATCGGTGAGGATTTGCTTATCCTCCGTTGCCGATTCCAGAACGCTTGGATCGTAAAACTCCGAGGTAGGGTCACTAAGGACTAAGGCATACTCCAGTTCCAGCTTTTTGCGTAACTCAAGATAGCGATCGCACAGAGACTCGTGAATTTCCTGTTGGTCGAGATAGGGCTGAGATATCGCGTAAATATCCCGGTAAGCTTCCCAAGCAATAAACTTGTCTCCCGTAATTTGCTCCACCACCATCGTATTGACTTCTAACGCCGTGATGTCGAGGAGGACTTCCCCCAAAGACTGCAAAAACTCATTGAGGTTACGCTCAAGACCAGGAGTAAACTGTCTGCTGTTTGATTCTGGTAGATTTGAAATTTCTTTTCCCTTGCGATTTCTTGTATCGATCACAGCCGTCAACCTCGCTGTTCTTAATTATTTTGGTTTGGAAAGCGATTTGGAGGGGGTGGGGGAGGCAGTCTTTTTTCATCAGACTTCAAATGACGCTCCAAGTTATCCTCAGAGACTGTCAGTGGCTCAGAATCTTCATTGAAAACTCCCTTGTCCGATTCCTCTGGTGTTAGAGAAGTGTCAGCCGTATATTCCTCAAATTGCATATCGGCAAATAATGCCTCTTCTGCGCTATCCACACCTTTGTTATTAGGGATTGCGGGGTCAGTTTGAGTTTCTGGTTTCTCATCTCCAAACAAAACGTCCAGTTGGTTGCGATCTAACTCCTCAAGCGAACCTTTTTCTGTGAAGGCATCCCTCTCAATGTATTCGCTTACATCAGGATAGTCAGTCTCTTGGACAACCGACTCGTCAAAAGCATCCGATGAGTCAAATTCCGCCCCTACATTGGTATCTACATCAAGTAAGGGAGTATAAGGTTCCAATTCGTCAGTGGCAAAGTCATCCCAAATTTCATCGCTTTCTACTTCCGATGTCGAGTCGTTATGGATGGCTACGGCGGCAAACAGATCGGAATCTACCTCGAAATCCTCCCAGCCGTCATCCTCGTCTATATCTAATAAGTCCAGATCGTTAACGGGTAACTCTTGTAGAGGTTCCGACTCTTCCTCAACCCAATCGTCCCACTCATCATCTTCTTCTAGAGCCAATGACTCCCTACTGGGATCTAGATTGAATGGCTCTGGCGATCGCTCATCTTCAACTAAATCCCCCCAATCCTCATCGTCTTCGGAATTTAACAGCTCGATGTTCGGTTCTGGAGCGGATGCTGCTGACTCAGGTTCCTGTTTTTCTTCAACTAAGTTCCCCAAGCCTTTATCACTTCTGAAGCTTGACGACTCAATGTTCGGCTCGTCTGATGTTTGAGACGGGTCAAAATCATCACCAGGCAGTAGTCCCCCATCTTGATTGACAGGTAAATCTATTGTTGGTGGTTCTGGGAATTCTTCTTCGTCAATGAAATTTCTCCAGTCTTCCTCTTCCGGGTCTAGAGGCTCTAGTTGATCAGGCGCTTCTACAGGCAAAGACTCCAGTAAGCCCAAAACCGAGTCGTCCCAATCGTCGTCCTCATCCGTTTCTTCGTCCAACGCTTCTTTGGTATCTGCTGGTACTGCCAAAAACGACGCCGCTTCACCAGAAAAGGGTGGATCTGGGAAAATAATATCCTCTGTTAATAGGTTTGGACTTAAACGAAAGTCATCAACTGCTGATTCTTGAGGATCGGTTACTAATTCACCAGAAAAGGGTGGATCTGGGAAAATAATATCCTCTGTTAATAGGTTTGGACTTAAACGAAAGTCATCAACTGCTGATTCTTGAGGCTCAGTTACTAAGTCCGCGTCAGGAATTGCTTGAGCAGGTGGCAGGAGTGGGTTCTCAACACTAGGTGATTTTCGCTCAAGCACTGGAGTTACCCCGGCTTGAGAGCGCATGGCAATTACAACCTCAAATAGCTTTTGCAAACTCTTAAGGTTGCTCTGAATAATCTTGTTGCCATCACTGACCTGATCGAGGTGGAATTGCTGTAGTTCCTTGTAAGGAGCATTGCCGATGAACTGGTCGCCAATTTCATTTTCAACATAGCCCTCGATTGTATTGATGTGAGTACGAAGGCGATGACCGGGTTTTGCTTTGGCTGTCTCAATAGCGTCTCCTGATGAAGCTACCCAGGTAGTAATTTTTAACTCCACAGCTTTGGTGAGGGCGAGGGTAAGAGCCTCACTAAGGTTACCTGCCTTGAGTTGTTTTTTGAAGTCATCGCTCGACGCCATAAAAAGATTCCTATTAATGTCAGGCGGTCTGCCGACCAAGAAATTGCGAGTTTTTTTAATCTAGTCAAGTTTTACAGAAATCGAACCACACAGGTCACTATATAGATTAACGCTGTTGTGTGAGCCGTACTAACGCTAGTGTGCTCTGCGTTTCGCTTGACTCGCTTCGCGATCGCCTCCTCAAAGTACGTTGTCCTGAGCGGAGGGAGGAAGTACAGAATTGCCAGCTATAGGTCGGGGTGATGCCTGCGGTAGCTGGGATAAGGTGCTCGTCAAAACGGCAAACAGTTGTTGCAGGTTTTCTAGATTTTGCTGGATCATCTGCGCTCCTTCTTGAACCTGCAACCTGTGAAATTGCTGGAGTTCGGTATAAGGGCCATTGCCAATGAACTGAGTGCCCACTTCGTTGTCGATGCTGCCATCTACAATATTCAGGCGAGTGCGCATTCGGCGATCGGGACTTGGCTGGTCTGCCTCGGCTGAGGTTTTAGAGTCTGAGTTAGCTGAGGACACCCAAGTCGTAATTTCCAGCTCAACGGCTTGACCGAGTGCCAGGGTGAGAGCATCAATAATCTTTCCCGCCTTGAGTTGTTCTTTAAAGTCGTCGCTGGTTGTCATAAGGTTATGAGCGCCTCAAGCGTTGCCGTTAGCTTGAAATATTAGACTAGAAGTGCCTTGAATATAGCAAACCTCCGCCCAACCTTAACAATTTTCACTCGTCATTGGTCGTTGGTCACTATTGCCAAAACTCTGTGGCTTCATATCCTAGCTCACTCAGCATCTGACGTAGTAAAGGTAGGCTCAGACCGATAACATTACTGTGGCAGCCTTCGAGTTTTTCCACAAAAAGTCCGCCTCGACCTTCTAGGGCGAAGCACCCAGCGCATTTAAGGGGTTCACCTGTAGCTACGTAGGCGGCGATGCAAGCGTCACTAATATCGGCAAAGTACACTCGCGTAATTCCGCAGCGTACTAGGGTTTTCTCCTGGGATACGTCAATCAAGGCATGACCCGTGTAGAGGTCACCGACAGTTCCTCGCATCTGTTTCCAACGAGCGATCGCTTCTTCTGAATTCGCTGGTTTCCCATGAATTTCACCTCTGACGCTCAAAACCGAATCACAGCCTAAGACTAAGGCATCGTTAAATTGACCAACAACAGTCTGGGCTTTGTGCAACGCTAGAGTCTGCACTAATTCGCCTGGGTCACTTAGCTGAATTTGAGATTCATCAAAGTCGCTTTGACAAACCACTGGTTCGATACCAGCATTTTGCAGTAAGCGTCTACGAGCTGGCGAAGCAGAGGCTAATACAAATAGTGGGACAGAATTGACACCCATAATCATATTTATATTTAAGTGGCGGCTGGGTAGTGTAATGGCAGGGTAACGGTAAACGTCGTACCCGCTCCAATAACACTATTTACACTAATCTGACCCTTGTGCAAGTCCACACAGTTTTTGACAATAGCTAATCCTAAACCCGTACCAGAAATGGTTCCCACGTTACTGGCTCGATGAAACGACTCAAATAGTCGCGACTGGTCTTCTTCTGGAATACCGATACCAGAGTCTTGAATGCAGAAACGGGCAAAGCCCAAACGTTGCCCTCCTGAATAGGGTTCCGCTAGTTCCTCTGGCACTACTACGCTCTTTTCATATCCGTTCCCCATAGGGGTTCTCGAAGGATAAGGCTGTACGCTATCTATACATTCAACGTCAAAGCGAATCGTGCCACCCTCAGGAGAATATTTAATCGCATTTGAAAGCAAATTAGTCAGGATTTGTCGCAGCAACTTTTCATCCAGACAGACATTGGTACTGTTACCTCGAATGTTCATGGCGATGGTAGTCTGATTCTGGATACTTAAGCACAACTCTTCCACCAGCTCCTGGCAAAATTGTTCTAAATCTAACCGTACGGGGTTAAATTCGACGTGATTATCCTCGGCTTGACCGATGAGTAGCACATCATTGACCAAGCGTGTTAGGTGACTAGTACTGTGCTGAATTCGCTGGAGATGATTCAGTTTTTTCTCCGGCGGCCATCTCTGCTCGTAGTATTCGAGTAGTTCAGCGGAAGACTGAATGACGGTCAGTGGAGTGCGATACTCGTGGGAAATTGTGGTAATCAGACGGGATTTGAGTTCACTGAGTTCTCTTTCCTGCTCCAGACTCCTGCGGAGTTCTGCTTCTAGTCTCTTGCGATCACTAATGTCCCGGACAACGACTTGAGCGGCTGGCATCTGTTGGTAGGTAAAGGGAGCTGCCGCCCCTTCTACATCAATGATAGTTCCATCGAGTCTAACGGCTTTCTGTTCTATCCACTCAACTTGTATCCTTTCTTCTGTAAGCTTTCGTATCCGCTCTCGGACAATTTCCCGATAATCTGGATGCACGATACCCAGGATAGGTCTGCCGATTAAGTCTTCCGGACTTGTTGCACCGTAAAGCCGGACGGCTGCACTATTGGCAAAGACAAACCGCCCACCACTTTGGATAAAGATGGCATCAGGGCATAACTCTACTAGTTGTCGGTAGTGTTCTTCACTCTCGTGCAATCTCTCCTGTGCTTGTTGGCGCTCTCGTATCTCTTTGAGTAGTTGTTCGTTTATTTGCTGTAAGCTTTGGGTACGTTCGGCAACTCTGCTTTCTAATTCGTCCTTAGCTCGTTTCAGTGCTTCTTGAGCTAGCTTGCGATCGGTGATGTCCTCTATCAGTCCTTCGATAACAGGTTCAGCTTCGGTGAGATTGAGGGTTTGGCTCAAGGCAATCCAGAGCAAACTGCCATCATCTCGACGTAATTGCACCTCACGTTCCTGGTTTGAGCATTTAAGTTCCGCTTCTGACTGTAGAAATTCGCGCCAATTCAAGTTTTGGGCGTCTTCCAAGGAATTCATACCCAATAGACGCAAAAACGAGGCATTCCCCTCTAGTAGACAGCCATCTAATGTTGAACGAAAAACACCGACATTCAAGCGATTCAGCAAAGTCTGTAGGCGTATCTCCAAGCGCTTTGCTCGCCGCTCAGACTCAGCTCGTTGCCAAGCTGAGCGTACCGCAATAGGCAGGCGAACATAATGCTTCGCTGTCTTGGGGACGTAATCATCCAGCCCCGCTTTCATGGCTTCGACAACTATCTCTAGAGTACTGCTATCACTAAACATGATTACTGGGCAGTCGGGAGAGCGAGACTTAATCTCCTGTAGAACTATCAGTCCATCGGTCCAGCGTAGTTGGTAATCGGTGACTACTAAATCAAAATTGCCTGCGGTTAGCTCTTGGTTGAAGTCTTCTACATCAATAACTTCCTCTACGTGTAGATTAGGAAACTCACGGCTCAATTCACGGACGATCAAAAGGCGATCGACTGGATTGTCATCAATGAGGAGGAGGCGGAACATTGGTGTTTATTAAAGAAGCCAAAACTACGGTTGGTAGGTGTTCTAGTATGAGCATAGGCTTAGAAAAGTCTTCTAGTTTACAGCTAGTTTTAGAGGGATAGGCTACACCCTTACAGCTAGTAGAGGAGCTGGGTAAGCTTTTAGGGCTATTGAATCTGAAAACCACTGTAGTAGAGCAACCTTTTAAAACCGTAGACGATAGGATGCTTTTGTGTCCCCTATCTTTTGAAAGAATTGCTTGTATAAGTTTTGTTCAGTATCAATAGCGGTTCTTGGTTACATAGACTACACGGTAGGGACCAAGGCATTCGTGCCCCCACAAAAACCTGTATTGCACCCAAATGAGAACCGCTACAAGCGGGAAGGAAGCTAATCTACGTCTAGCTGGGCAGCTTCCTCCCTACAAGAGGTAAATTCAAAGTTCAACCTAAAACGCCAGGATTCCCCCTCCTCAAAGCGAGTGGGGGTCCAGCCTACGATGCGTAGGTGGGGGAGGAATGGCGGGACAGCTCCGTACCTACGCTGTCCAAAGCATTGGCTATTGTTTCACGACAATGTTAATCTAAGCTTAGTTCGTGAAACAATTCTGTTGCAAGCCCTAACCGCCAAATTAAAGTTAAAAGTCACCCAGGAGCAAAAAGAACAGCTCCGGGTGACTTCTTTGGCATATAGGGACGCCCTAAATTACACGTCTGCTGTTGCCTTTGAGATGGGCAAAACATACAACGGCACGAAGATTCAGAAGGAAGTTTATTACACTCTACGAGAGCAGTTTAAGCTTCCGTCGCAAATGGCTTGCAATGTTCCCCGTCAAGTTGGGACAACATATAAGTCATTGCGAACCAAACTGAAACAAAATGAGGAGGCAATTAAATCAGGTCGTACTAAGAAACAATATAAAGGATTGGACAAACCACCTAAATACGTTGCTCGTACCTGCACCTTAAACTACCAACGTGACTACTCATTTATTAAAGACCAGAAAGTAAGTGTTATCACCCTAGATGGTCGCATCAAGGTAAATTACCAGGGCTACTCCAAGCACCTTGAAATGCTCAAATCTGGAGTAGCCAAAATCGGAGCAGCAAAGCTTTGGTACTCAAAACCTACTAAAACTTACTACTTACTGGTGAGCATGGAAGTAGAAGTACCAGAACTAATGCCAACCGACATTAGTCGAGTCATGGGAGTAGACGTAGGGCAGCGATACATTGC
>JALYGX010000003.1 GCA_030776905.1 Cyanobacteriota bacterium
TGCATTATTTTACGGATTGGCTCGGAACGTTTGGCACTGCTAGTAGACACAATTTTGGAGCAACAAGACATCGTCTTGAAGCCCCAAAGTCACTTGCTCAAACGCATTCGCAATATTTCCGGTGCCACCATACTCGGTACTGGAGACGTGTGCATGGTGCTCAATCCGACCGATTTGTTCAAGTCGGCGAGGAAGGCAGTTGTATCCGTCACGGTTCAGGAGTTGGCGGAACAAGCGCAAGTTAAACAAAAGATTCTCCTGGTTAAAGACTCCATTCCCATTCGTACCCAGATGAAGCGGATTCTGGAAACGGCTGGTTACGATGTCACAGCGGCTGTAGACGGTGCCGATGGCTTCAACAAACTCAGGGCGGGTAGTTTTAAAGCGGTGGTCTCGGATGTGCAAATGCCCAATTTAGATGGGCTGGGACTGACCGCTAAAATCCGCCAACTCCGGGAGTATACAGATTTGCCTGTAATTCTAGTCACCACCCTGGCATCCGAGGAGGACAAACGCCAGGGACACCAGGCAGGGGCAAATGCTTATATCACTAAAGGTGATTTTGAGCAAGGTGTTTTGTTAGATACATTAAGGAGATTGATTTAAATGTCAACGAACCGAGTAGTTCTGATTGAAGACTCCCCCGTGGCTTTGGAAATTCTGCAACGATTGCTCAATTCTTCTCCCGATGTGGATGTGGTCGGCACAGCACGCAATGGGGTCGAGGGTCTGGAGGTGATTAACAGGACGCGACCGGATGTGATTTGTACAGACTTTCACATGGAAAACATGGACGGTCTGGAATTGACTCAGCGTGTCATGGCTGATGACCCCCGACCGATTTTGGTGATCAGCAATTTTGTGCAAAAGACAGATATTGATAATGTCTTTAGCCTGCTGCAAGCCGGAGCCGCAGATGTTTTCCCCAAACCTAGCACCGATTCGCCTACTGATTATGAGAAACTCAAAGGCGCTCTGGTTACCAAGATCAAAGTCCTTTCCAATATGAAAGTGACGCAAAAACGAAAACAACAGCCGCTGACTGGTTCTGTCAAGCCAATAACATCCGGGGCGTTCTCAGGAAATCAACCGCTGATGACCAATGTCAGCTCTCGCGTCAAAGCGATCGCGATCGGGGCTTCCACAGGCGGTCTGCAATCTATCCAGAAGATTGTTTGCCAACTGCCGGGGAATTTCCCCTTGCCGATCATTTGTACGGTACACGTCAGTACAGGTGTTTTGTCAGGATTGGTCAATTGGCTGTCCGCTGAATGTCCGTTGAGGGTGAAAATTGCCGAAGTCGGGGAGTCTCCTGCACCGGGAACCATTTATTTTGCTCCGGAGAAATGCGATCTAGAATTAGATCCTCGCGGCAAGTTCATTTACTCAAACTGTCCAGTAGAAGATAAGCATTGTCCCTCCATCTCCGTCACGTTTCAATCGCTCGCCAAGTTCTATGGCAAGGCAACTGCTGCGGTGTTATTAACGGGGATTGGTCGTGACGGTGCAGAAGGCTTGCAGGCAATTGCTCAAGCCGGAGGCATCACAGTCGCCCAAGATGACAAAGGAGGTGGGGCGTTTGGCATGGTCAAAGAGGCGATGTCTCTGGATGCTGTGCAACAGGTGCTTGCCATCGACAAAATTGCCCCCTTCTTGCTCAAGACCATATCCGGATAATTAGGAGATTCTGAATCGGGAGCGTATCAACCCCGATTCAGCCCATTGAACTGTCTACGCCTGACGGGGTTGTGACTCCGTCAGGCCGCTTGGCTTTGGTTGTGCGATCGCTTTTAAGTCGATAGTCGTCTAACTAGCACTGAAATGCTCTAGCCAATTGTCCTTGATACCATTAAAATAGCGAAGAACAATTGAATAGCCTGGAGAGGTGGCAGAGTGGTTGAATGCGGCAGACTCGAAATCTGTTTTAGGGTCAAACCTAACGTGGGTTCAAATCCCACCCTCTCCGTTACTGAAGTTAGTTAAATCTTGGTGCGATCGGTTAAAATTTCGTAGCCCTCAGCCGTCACTAACACCGTATGCTCGAATTGAGCAGACAGCGCATTGTCTACTGTCACCGCTGTCCACCGGTCGGATAGAGTCCGGCTAAACTTAGTACCCGCATTTAAAATCGGCTCAATTGCCAAGGTCATCCCAGCTTTGAGCTTAACATTGGGCATCTGGCGGGTGCGGAAGTTGAAGACTGAGGGTTCTTCGTGGAGATTCCGTCCAACTCCGTGACCTGTGAAATCTTCTACAACGCTAAAACCATTGGATTTCACATGATCTTCGATAGCACCAGCGATATCGAGCAGGTAGGCTCCTTCTTTGACTTGTTCAATTCCTTTGTACAGCGTTTCTTCGGCTACACGAATTAACTTAGCGGCGTCTGGTGTGACTTGACCCACTGCGATCGTAATGCAAGAGTCACCGTGGAAGCCATCGTAGTAAGCACCAGTATCTACTTTCAGCACATCCCCAACACGAATTACTTTTTTGGGGCTAGGAATACCATGCACAATTTCGTTATTGATGCTAGAGCAAATAGAACCAGGGAAGCCGTGATAACCTTTGAAGCTGGGTGTCGCCCCCATCTCACGGATGCGCTTTTCTGCATAAGCATCTAAGTCAGCCGTTGTCATTCCCGGTTCAACCCTTTCAGAAATTTCTTTCAGTACCGTCGCCACAATCTTCGCCGCCTGTCGCATGATTTCGATTTCACGTTCAGACTTGATTTCAATGCCTCGGCGTTTTTTCTTAGGTTGAGCGGGTTGAGCAGATTGAGCGGGTTGAAACAGTAGATTACTAAAAATGTTCATGTGAATTGATAGAGGGATAAGATTTTTTAGTCAACCGAGTAAAGCATTGACAACGACTACATTTAGAGGCATCGCCACAGCCCTGAGACTTAGATAAGTTAGATTTCACTCAATTGTTCAAGCCGGGAGCCAACGCTGGTCAACTTATCAAGCATTTATACACTTTACGTTAGCTTAATATAGCTTCACTTTTATGGAAAGAAAGAACTGCATTATGAGTAAAATTCAATTCTTCTGTGGAGCGAACGTCAGACCTGATAGGCATGAGTCTAAAGGGCAGTTGCGAAATACCCGTGAGGGAAGGAAACAGAAACCTAAGTCGTGAGGCTTGAGAATCCCACGGCTTTAACGAAGTAGAGCCGTGGGAGGATGTCAATAAATAACTACTTGGCAGATGCCGCTACAGTAGGACCAGCCGTCACAACGACCAGATTATCTGGATGGAGTAATTCCTTGGCTGCCTGATTGACTTCGTCTAAGGTAACGGACTCCACTTGAGTAACAAAATCGCGAATTTCGTTAAGGGATAGCCCATACACTTCGTTCCTCAAAATCGTCTGTGCTAACTCTTCGGGGTCGGCAAGACCAACTGGATACTGACTAGTGATAGAACGTTTTGCCGCTGCGACTTCGGTACTGGTGAAGCCCTTTTCTTGGATTTGCTTGAGCAGAGAGATGGTACTGGCGATCGCTTTTTGAGCATCTTCGGGTGCCGTCTGCATTTGAATCAGGAAGGGGCCTGGATTAAGTCCTGCCTGGAAGTAGCTGAAAATCCCGTAGGTCAAGCCTTGGCGATCGCGGATTTCCGTCCCTAGCCGACTCGATAAAGTATCACCGCCTAGGATTTGATTGAGTACCAAAGCCGTATAAAAGCGGGGGTCTTTTCGGTGAATTCCCCGATAACCTAGGTAGGTAACAGACTGAGTTTTGCCAGGGATAACGGGGTTGAGTTGAACAACTTTTTGCGGTAATTGCACCTGTGGATAATTAGCGACTGGCGGTTGACCCTTAGCTTGCCAACCGGAAAGCTGAGTTTCCAGAAGTGATCGCACTTGTGCCGGCTCAAAATCGCCAACTAAAGTCAGCACTGTTGTATCGGGGCGGTAATGCTGTTGATAGAAACTCACTACGTCTTCACGAGTAATACCCGTTAAGCTGTCTTCCGTTGGGAAAGCATAGTATGGATGATTTTCTGGATAAATTGTCTGTTGGAAAGTCCGTCTTCCCAACTGCGACGGTGTATCCAACTCCACCTTCAAACTTGTTAAGGTTTGTTGGCGCGTCAGTTCTAGCTGATCTGTGGGAAACGTGGCATTTTGCACCACATCGGCAAAGGTCTGAATCAGGACAGGTAAATCCGCCGCTAAACCGTTCCCGCCGATATCCACACCCTCTCGATGGGCATTAAAATTCAAACTTGCTCCCCGCTCCTCCAAGGCTTTGGCAATGCTCAACGCATCTCGCGTTTTCGTACCATTCATCACATTCTCGGCTGTTAGACTTGCTAAACCAGCTTTCGCTGTCGAGTCAAACTCCGTACCCGCACGCATATGACCGCTCAACGTTACGGTAGGGGTGCTGGGGTCGCGTAAAAGCAATACTCGCACGCCATTCCCTAAACTAAACTCTGCGGGTAAAGACTGATTTGGTGATGTGGCAGGTGATTTGAGCGGTGGTAGGTACTTCGCTACCTCAGCGGGGTCTACTGGTGGACCGGCATTAAAGCTCTCGCTAGTTTGACCCGCACCCGCATTAGCTTCACTCGGCTCACCCTTTAACTGAGTGGGTTCAAAAAAGCCAACGGTGCGATTAGCAACGGCTAGATAAGTTTGAGCAACGCGCTGCACATCGGCTGGTGTAACTTTCTGAACCGCTGCCAGGTAGCGGTCTGTATAGCGATAATCACCAGCCGTTGATTGGTCAGAGCCGAGTTGCATGGCTTGGCTGGTAATGTCTCGGTTTTCCAAAATCACGTTAGCGGAGAGTTGCCGCTTCGCCCGATTCAGTTCTTCTTCAGTAACACCCTTTTCCCTCAACTCAGCCAGTTCTGAGGCGAGAACCTGGTCAATGTTTTCCAGTTTTTGACCGGGGGCTGCTGTAGCAAACAATTCGTACCAGCCACCTTCAATTAAGTTAGCGGCATAACCTGACAGCTCGCTCGCTAGACCTGATTCCACCAAAGCCTGGTAGAGTCGGGAATTTCTACCTCCCGTCAAAATGTAATCCATCATATCTAAGGCGGGCACGTCAGGATGATTAACCGCTGGTAACGGATATACTTCCTGCAACATCGCTGCACTACCTTCTTGACGCAGGACAATGGGATTTTGGTTGGTTGTCCGTTGTTGGTTGTTGGTTGTTGGTTGTTTCTCGCTAGTCGTTACTGAAGACGGGCTGCTCTTTGGCACGTTGCCAAATG
>JALYGX010000004.1 GCA_030776905.1 Cyanobacteriota bacterium
CGTCCTCCAATCGCCAGGTTGCTATCTCCTGGTCCAACAACAGCCAAATCGTAGACGGCGAAGCCTGATTTGAGAGTGGCGACGGGTTTATTATTACTAGAGGTATTGTCGGACAGGTCGCGTTCGATATTCCATGCCAAGACTAAATCGCTGCCGTGGCTGCTGAATAAATAGCGCGAATCTTTGGTGAATTCTAGAGCTAGTACTCGGTCGTCTTTCTGGTAGAAGAAGGAATCTATCGGTTTTTTGCGCTCTCCTAAGACGTTCCACAGTTGGATTTCTCCATTCTCCAAGCCTGCGGCAACTAAATCGTTGTTGACGGGTTTATAACGAACGACACGCACGGCTTTACCTAGCTCGGCAAACACTCCCATCGGTTCAAGGTGGTTTCCTTTAACGCGCCAACTCCGGATGGTTTGGTCGCTGGAGCCACTAATAACGCGATCGCCTATCCCATTGAACCGCACGGAGGTGACCGCACTTCTGTGTCCATCCAGGGGTCGCAACAGCCACCAAAATAAAAGCAGCAGTACTAAGAGTCCTCCTGTCAACTGCAACCAAACCGGGAAAATCGGGAGGACGCGCAGTTCTAGAGTTTCGGTGTCGTTTTGCACTTCCACGCGCGGATCGGACAAAACCGCTGTTACTTCCAACAGCAATTTCTGCGCAAAACCCCATCGTGGTCGCGGTTTGCTTGCCACCAATAGAGTTTTGCTCGTTTCACCCGGATTCAGCGCTACGTTGGCAGGAGTCACCTCAACAATACATTTTTGCTTGCTTTTCCATTCAACTTGAACGCTAGCAGAAGAACATAAATTGCTAGCATTCTCGAATTGCAAGTCATAGGTTGCAGGGTCAGAACGACGCGACGGCAACCAACCCCCTTTGGGTGGGATGGTTTGCTGTTCGGGGGTGCAGCTAAACTCGACAAACCCCATAGGCAGAACCTCAAGGGTTCCGGTATCCCTGGCTGTTGAACCTTTGTGATGAGTGGCTTCAATCGCGAATGGATATATCTTACAGGGAGCTTGGAGAAACTCAGCTGGGGGGTTACACGAGAACGTTACCTCGGTTTGTTCCCCCGCATCTAATAGGAACCGTTGTTCGCCTCCATCACTCAACCAGGAAGGCTCTACTCCCAAAAAACTCAGGGTAACATTGGTCGCTTGTTGATTGGGGTTGTGGACACGGACAGGGATTTCGACCGATTCTCCAGGAACGACCTGGAATTTTTGTACAGGCAGGTCAACCTTCAATAGTTTAGACCCTGCACTCTCTTGCACGACTAGACGCAGTACCAGCCGTTCCTCATCCCGCAGATCCATAGAGAAGACGCGGACGGTGAGGTTCATGATGCCGACAAAACCCGGTACGGGTGTATCTGCGATCGCTACATAAAATTTGGTACTATCCCCTGGCGGTTTTTTGGCACTGACTCCTGGGGAAAGACTATACCATTGAAAACCCGGATCAGGATTTGCTCCAGCGGCGACAATCTCCAATTGAAACGATGCAAAGCGATCGCTGTCATTATTAACAGTGACTTCAAAGATGGCTGGTGAACCACCGGGTTTGAATTTGAGTACCTGCGCCGAGGCACTAGCACTGATAAGACTACTCGCCATTAAAATAGGTATCTTAACTTAAGGGATGTACACAAGCCTTGGGATTAACGATTCTATTGGCTAACTCAAACCTTTCGCTTTCTTCCTAATCGTTTTTGCCTTTTGTTGCAAAGCTTTTAAGTAAATGCTCTCTGAATTTTTAGATTGGGCACGAGCCTTCATCTGCTCGCTCTTGGGGCGAAGTTGTTGCAATTGTTGCGCACAAGTTTTTCGCGCTCATAGATAATATCAGTCATCTGCAAATTTCGGCGCAAGCTTAAGATTATTCAACATAACAATTTCCTTGCCTTATTCATTCCAATTCATCGAATATGTTTTTCAAGACTTTTGGCTTCTCTGAGCGAGCTGGTTGAGGGGAACGAGCGTTTTTTGGCTGGGAGTTTAGTGACTGCATCAGTTGCCGCCGTCGCCACGCAAAATGCAGAATATTAATCCCCATTTCTTGCGCTGTCCGAATTGTTTCTCGTGGAAGAGAAAGAATTTCATCCAACCCCCAAGCTATTGACAAATTACCGATAATAACGATAATCCCTCCACCAATCAATAGGTGAATGGGTTGGTCATTTATCGTAGGCAATCCTGCAAACAAAAAAGGTTGTGTCCGGAGAGGGTAATTTAGTGGTAAAGAATTCACTAATTCTAAAGATGTCCCTGCTTGTTGTGCAAAACCTTTGAAAGCCAGAGAAATATCATCAATCTCCTGTTCTAAATCATTTTTAACAGCATTTAATTTAGCTTCTAAGCGGGGAAGGTTTGTTGACAGCCCACTTTCTTCGCCATTGGCATTTTTCTTCAGATTAGCGATCTCTTGTTTTAACTTTTGTTGTTCAACTGTGAGGTTTTTAATATTGGTTCCACTAGTAGGAACCTCAATTAACAGAACGCCGCCTGCCTCTATATAATTTTGGAGAGTTTCCCATTGTGGCTTTTTGAGCGATCGCGATCGCTGATACGTTAAGAAAAGTAGATCGTAATCTGAAAGCTTCGTTGTTTCTGCCTTTTCCTCTGGTTGCAACGTTATCTGTCCGACTTCATCTGCCCCTTCCAAGGCTGGGTAAAGAGCAGCAACAGATTGGAGGAGGTAAGAGAGATTAGATAACGTTTGTAAATCTGAGGAGTGCAAGGGGTTAATCTGGGCAATACGTACAATCCCTTGAGGACGCGATCGCGCTTGGGTACGGTAGCGCAAGTCTAAAGCATTCTTCTGAGGAAAAAATACGTCCGTTGGATTTTCGAGTTGAACCGTATCCTCGGTTAACAGAATCCGGCACAATTCCACCTCAAATTCACTGGGAGGACTGGGTTTTTCATCAATCCGAAAGGTTTCTTGGACAAACTCGCGCTGTTCTTTACGACGTAATTTCTCAGGATCGACATAACTAACGACCAGATAAACCATTACAGGTTCTGCTGTGGGAGGCTCAGTTGCAATCCGATAGTCTATTGGTTCAGGAACAACAATAATGTTGCCAAATACGTCAATCGCTATACCCGGTTGGATTTGTACCCAACGCCCATCTCGGTATTGAGTCGAGACTTCATCTGGGGCAGGAATCAAGCGCACCTCCAGATCGCAAACAATCCCAGGTTGGTTGAGGGACTGATAATGGACATTTTGGCGCTGTCGGTGGTATTCATGCGCCCGACGCCAGCGATCGGCATTCATCAGCAGGCCATCATGTACCTGCAATCGTTCAAAAGGTTGAGTTTTTGGTGGAGGTAAAAATTGAGTCATAATAGGTGTTCATTTTTGCTTGTTTGTTGTTAGTAGAGTAAAGGTTTTAATTGTTCGTTAGTTAAGAACTTATCTAAAATTTAATTTTTTCGTCTTCTTTAATCACTAACAATTAATCCTTAACAACGAAGAACTATTCAATATAAAGTTCGTAGGTGCAAAACGCGGGTTTTTCCTGCTCGATGATATACCGTACTAATTTTTCATCGAGCGGAACGTCTGGATCGGGACGCAGGGTGACGATAAAGTGATAAGGGCGTCCGCCTCCGATAATCGAGTCCTGACCTAAGCAAGTTGTACTGAGCACAAAACCATCTCCAAAGACTTCCTCAATACCAATATGCTTATCTGCTTCTTGAGGGATGTCTTCATCCAAAGGCAAATCGGTGTAGAGATGCAGATACAAGCGCAAACCCCGCCGCGTTCCGCGCCAACGATAAATTTCTAAAGCCTGACGAATCAGACGACGTTGCTTCTGGGTACTCCAACGAGGGTCCATCGGCCATGCCACCCAGGAGGCGAGGAAGGGTAGCAGCGCCTTGGGTGCAGTCAAGGGGTCAAGATATGCCCAGAGGCTATCCATCGCCTGGACGGCGGGTTCAAACGTCTCCTCAAAAACTTTCAGAAAGCGCCCAATAAAGTCAACTTCACGGTAAAGGGCGGGTAAAAAATTTAGGTAGAGACTGCGAGGACGAACGTATAAGTCAAAGGTGGCGGATTCGACTAGTCTATTGTCGGTATCAGTAGGTGTGTAATATACATAGACGCGGCTGTGATAATCGAGTATTAAGGGAGTATTTTGGGAAATCCCTCTTTGTTCTTCAAAGAAAGCTGCCGGAGCCTGGAAGTACAGTAAAGCTTCCATCCGCTGACCTGGAAGAAGTTCATGCCCTTCCATGCCAATTCGACACCACTCCCGTGGGAAGTCTCCCTCAACTTGCAGGTTTAATTGCAGCGTGCGAGTCCCTAAGTTTTCCAGATGTACAACCATTTCACTCGGTTCTCCAGGGTGCATCACCACCTGGTAACCCGTTGTGGATGTCTCCGTCGCTACACTACCTGTTATGGCAGACACCAGCGAAGGGACGGCTTCGGAGCGTCCCATCGGGGTGAGTTGCAGACGTAAGATTTGACCAGAACGGGCTTGAGTCATTGGATAAGGTTGATAACGTGACCGGAGCGTAGTCGATTATCGGCCCAAGAACAAACTAGCCCTTGGGGACCTGGATTAATTACGGGGTCTAGGGGTAAAGTCCGCACCCAGTTTTGCTCTTGTTTGCGGATTTCAAATAGCTGCACAACCCCTAAATAGCGAACCCCAGGAGTTCGCTGGAATAAAGTCACAATATCAGATGGATAGACAGGACGACCGAAAGACCAGCCTCTGCCATCTATGCCACCTGTGAGGGGATTGAAAAAGCGATACAGGGAAACACGCAGTTTCGCTAAAATCTCCTCTTGGGCGCGGAAGTTTTGGTACTCCGGTTCTAGGGCGACTTCGGTTTGGACTGATACTCCCACATAGTCGGGTTGCATACAGCGGATTTGTACTCCCAGGAGTCGGCGTTCGTTCAGGTAACCGAGTACTCGATCTTGAAGTTGAGGCGTTAGGGTAAACCAGTCGGGATGGATGCCTTCACCTCGTGCGATCGCTTCTGTATTCGCTTGGGGTACGATCAGCAGGCGTACTGTACCCGCATCATTAACAGAAGTCGGAGTTAGGCAACGAACACGAGCCACTGCACCTTGTCCTGCTTGGATGGCTAACGTCTCGAAATCTTCAGGAGTGACGGCGCGATCGCGAGTCCGCAGCATCCCAGGTACTCGAATCACGGCATCTTCTAAGGATTCTGCATCGGCTCCATTTCGAGCAGGCGTGTGGTTGATCACCCTAGTCACGTAAGGAATTGCTGACTTAGGTATGGTGAGGGTTCCCCGTTGCACGTTCCCTTTAATACCCCCTCCCGTGCGGTAAGCCACCATGCGAATTTCCGAGCCTCGCAGGGGCACCGCACCATATTGACGCTCCATCGCCCGGATGTCTTCAGTCGCCACCCCACCATTCTCATTCATGGGGTTAGTACTCGCCCCTGGTAGCAGTGGATTGCCATACGCCCCAATTCGGCTACGTAGGAGTGTCTGCTGTTGGAGTTGGGCGGGTTCTCGAATCAAGGGACCAAACTGAAGGACACCCGTTCGGGAATCAAGGGTGTAGTGCAAATCTTCAGGACCGGAGTTGGCAAAATCTGTTACCTCTTTCCAAGCTTGAGGTAACCCTCCCGGCGGCGTCACGAGGATGTATTCGTCGTCCCGTCGATTTAAAACCGGAATGCCCTGCAATTGAAACGTCTGACCGGGTGTGCCGTCGCTCTCTCCCAAAAGCTCATTGCGAATCAAGGTACTTTGACAAGCGGCTACTGTGCCGCCAATGGCTCGCACGGAGAGAGCAACCATCCGGGGAGAGCTACTGTATCCCGCCTGACCGGGCAGAGGAGAGGTGTAGACGCAGCGTAGCCAGCGACCTCGGTAAGTGGTGAAAGGGGTAACGGGCCACCGAGTCGGTAAATGGAGTACGACATCAGCTCCTTGCAGGACATTACCGTTAGCTTGGGCAATTTCGCTAAAGCTAAAGCCTTTTGTGCCATCATCCGCTTCTTGTAAGAGAACCGGCTGCCAAGAAGTTCCGTTCCAAGCTTCCCATCGGCGGGGAGGAGCTTCAGGATTAATTCCTGTGGTTGTTGCGGCTTCTCCTCTAAAGGTGAGAGCGATGACATTGCCTTCGACCTCGCCTTCTGGGTCAAATACGAGATAAAAACAGTTACTGGGTGAAGGTTGCTCGTTGAAGAGAGGGAGTTCTCTGCCTCCCCATTCCCCATCCGGTCGTAGTGTCCATAAATTGGTGAAGCGATCGCGTAAAACTTGGGGAGTCTCTTCCGTCAATTCTGCTGTCAGAAAATGCCGCAAGCTAGGATTACCAATCACTAACGGTTCATCGGTACTAAAGACAATTGCCTCTTCAGTTTCCGTTCGCACCGTAGCCACTTCCGTTCCCCCTGGTATCGAGTAGGGTTCCGGCAGCGCCGTGGTCAGGTAGAAGGTAATGTCTGTTTGAGCGGGAGCAGGAGCTTGCAGGCGCACTCCTAGCAATTCCAGGAATGTAACGTAGTTACGTAGGGGAACCTGATTGAACCGGAGCAACATTTGGTCGGTCAACCAGGCAAATAATTCGATCAGCGTGATGCCAGGGTCGCTGGGGTTGTAATTTGTCCACTCCGGACAGTAACGAGGAATGCGCAGAATGCACTCCTCTACTAAGTCCTTGAACGCTCGGTCATCTAAATTAGATTTCGGTAACTTCGGTAAAAAATCAAAGTCCACAACCACTACACCAATTAAGGATTAAAAATTAATAATTAAAAATGCAAAATGAGAACAAGAATGTTATTGCTTTAATTCTTCATTTTTTAGTTTTAATTATTACGATTGTCCGGCTGGTAATACATAGAAGGGATAGACAAGACTACGAGAGTCGTAATTATCCTTGGAATGGAACTGAATAATGATATCCACCCGACCCCGCACTGGATCAGGGTCGGTACGCACTTCATCGATTTCAATGCGCGGCTCCCACATTTCCAAGGCTTCTTGCACGTACAGGCGTATCAAGAGTAGCGTTTGAGTGTTCATCGGTGCAAAGACCAATTCAGACAGGCGCGAACCAAAGTTAGGTCGATACACCCGCTCCCCCAAGTCCGTGCGCAGAATGATCCAAATGGATTCTTCGATGTTTCGCTCTTCCGAACTGAGTGGGATGCTGCCTTGGACGTTGACGCGCAATGGAGAAGCCCATCCGGTTCCCAGGTAAGCTTTCTGCTGATTTCCACCTATCTGTTGCATTAGCGATCGCTCCCTGCCCACTATCGATGTCAAGCTATCAGAATACCGTTGCTGAACACTATTCGCCAAAAGTCTAGTAGGAGGCTTGAAGAGGATGGGGAGATGGGGGGACTGATTATCTTGTGAAAGGCGAGATACCCCACTTCTTGGAGAAGTCGGGTATCTGAACCACTAGAGATTGTTGAGGAAATGCGTAAAGCGTTAGCTGTCCCGCAGGGAATCACTTATTCTTGTGAGTCTAAGTCAATTATTAGGAAACGCAATCAAGCCAGATGAAGGGGAGCCTTTTCTAGAAGAGGCAATTGAGGCGGCAATTCGTCCGGCAAGTGTGGAAGTTATGGATGGTGCCTATAATTCCTTTCAACTCTCAGAGTTGGTGGATAGAACAGAGATAATTATGACGGCTCAGAGATTGCTCGATTTAACGTATGAACATTCGGCAAAGACGTTACCAGCAATTATTGATGAGAATTTAGTTCAGCTACCAGGTGGAGGAGAGTGGAAAGAGGGTAGGCGATAACAGTGGTTCTCGTGCTACTTTATTTTGGGTTTATGGCTGTCTCGCACTAATGCTCATGTTGTTTGCCTTGCAATAAATTGTGCTAGAACAAGCGTTAATATAAATTGTAATCATAGACTGTACCTACCCTACTTATTTACCAGAATACCTGGAGGTTATTAAATGCAGAAAAAGAATCTTGCTCTTTTGATTGAAAGGGTCAATCTGCGAACTGCATTAATGGCTTTTGTCTTTTTTGTAGGTGGTTTTCTACTTATGCTTTGGGCGGCAAACGATGCCCTCTGGCTGAATCGAACCACATGGAAAAATCTAGTTGAATCATTGGGTTCATTACTATTCGGTACTGGTCTCATCACAGCAGCATGGGACTTATTTGGCAAGCGGGCATTTGCTGAAGAATTGCTATCCAAGGTATCAATTTCTCGTGAACTTGCATCATCTGGCATACTCCAAGTTACATCCTCATTTCAAAGTCGAGAGATTGATTGGGAAAACTTGTTTGCGAGAACAACCAAGGTTGATCTGCTCTTCCTTGGTTCGTCAACATGGCGTAATCAGCACTTTAGGCAACTAGAGGCACTTGTTGAACGAGCAAATACTAGTCTTCGTGTTTTATTGCCAGATCCTAACGATTCTCATACAGTTAGCGAACTTGCATATCGAATGGATAGGAAGACTAACGAAATAGAGGTGAGTATCAATAGAGCTATAGGCTTCTTTCGAGATTTGTCAGCAAGACATCCAAATGCCCAAATCCAGGTTTGGTTAGTGAAACAGGCACCTCTATTTTCCATTTTTCGATTTGACAATAAGGCAGTGGTTTCTTTCTACAGTCACCGTCGGAGACTAGTAGAAGTTCCTACATTTATCTGTACAGAGGGAGGAGAACTGTTCAACTATGTTATGGGCGAAGTTGATGAACTGCTGGGGCAAAATAAATTGGCAACAAAACTTAATATGTCAACTAGTCACACTCCTTAAACCAAAGGGGGATTAATCTTAGGCAAGATATCCTCAAAAATTGCTTTGGAATTGTTGAAGCTGAGTTGAGATAATCCTCTAAACATATCTTCCAATACTTAAGCGCTAACAAGTGCATGAGCTACCTTCAATACCCTCCTATTGAACATGAACTCTCGCCATTGGCTGTTCGGAGTCACGAACACACAATGGGAAACTCACTTGTGCCATATCTAGAATTAAAGCTGCACCCCCTACTGAAGGCATCATATATTCGAGAAATCCGGGTGGTTGGTAAGTATGATCGTTCTAAAGGCATATCCCCAACAGAGAAATCAGGTAAACGATTCAACTATAAACGTCCAACCGTAGTCTTGAACGGTAGACTTGCAGAAGTACTATGTTTTCCAGGTTGGGATTACGTTTTCCACTTCGGAAGTATCATTGCATCGTATTTCGCTAATGTTAATCGAGATGTACACGTCACTTGCATTTTGCCGACAGAGCAACAGTGCTGGCACGCACTTAGAGATTCGTCGCTGCAAAAATTACCATGTGTGGACACCGTCATCTTAGGCTATGTAGAGGGTTTAGCATTTTTATCGACGGATAGGGAATGGCAAGGAAGTGGGGACTTTCTGTGGAAAATATGTAAGTTCCGCTCACGCCATAGCCTTTTGCTTGGATGCAAGCATACGTATTGGGGGGAAATCGCTGGTCGAATTGTTACACTTTTAGCAAATAGGGGTGTGCAAACTGTCATTTACTCAGGGAAACTCGGATCTCTCGACAGCAAACACGTTCCAAACTACTGCCTAGCAACTGGTAGAAGTAGTCATATGCCCGGAGGAGAGATCATCAATTGGAGCAATCTGTTTGATACTTTGAACGCTCCGGCAGTCAAGAGCGGTTTGCATATAACTGTACCCTCAGTGCTACAGGAAACTCTGGTGTGGCGGAAGCAGCAGAAGGATTATGCTAAATTTGTTGACCCTGAAATTGGTCATATGGCTGTTGCAGCGGCTGAAATGGGTATTCGCTTCTCTTACTTACATATTGTTTCAGATAACCTTGCAACAAAGTACAGTTACGATCTCTCAAATGAACGGTGTAATCAGGTTTTGGAAAATCGATCTGTCCTTTATAAGGTAATTGGACAAGCGTTGCAAAATATTTGAACCGCTGAAGGGTTTGTTTGTCTAGTTCAATTTCAATCTTTGCCCTGCTGCCTCATCTCCCCTCTTCAGCAACGAAAAGACCGATCGCACCTCTCTTCTTCAGTAACGATAAGAGCGATCGCACCTCTCCTCATCAGCAACGAAAAGAGCGATCACACCTCTCTTCTTCAGTAACGAAAAGAGCGATCGCACCTCTCCTCATCAACCCGTTGATTAATCCCCCTGAAAATTTCAGACACAATATCTGTGTCAAGCAGTGCCTTGTCCAATTGTTTGATTGAATGACTGCACTGCCCGATTTCTCAAGGCTTCTTCAAGTATCTCATCCACTAGCTCAGGCTCATCAGCCAACATCCCCATCCAAGGGTCTTTTGCCACTTTTGGTGCTGCTAGTAGTTTGATGACTTCTGCAATCA
>JALYGX010000005.1 GCA_030776905.1 Cyanobacteriota bacterium
CAGTAAAGGTTGTGACTATCTGGGGCGAATTCCCTCCAAGGTTAAATTCACAAACGAAACATAAGAAGCAGATGGTTCGTATTGGAGTTGGATTTATCCATCAGGTAAATTAATAAAAAAGGATTTCAGCCAATACAGCTAAAAGTTATCGAGTACACAATTTTTGCCATATCTGGTGGGTCGATCGGCTAATGCGCCTTAAAATTGAGCCTGACAGCTCACAACTATCCAAAATCCCCATTTAAGCCTAATTTGGTGGCGCGGGGTACCCCGACACCGGATTTTTGCCCGCAATTTCCTCACAAAAGTCTAACCGTAGGGTGCTTATCGCCAGCCCTGCCTGGCGTGTTAAATCTGAGTCGGATAAAAATTAGAAAACGGCTATTTCACGTTCGGATTTTTCAGACTTAAAGCAATAAAAACTGCTTGGGGGAGCTTGGTTTCAAAATCAAAACGCCCAAAGTTAGTAACCTCGTTGCTTACTGAGTCCAGCGGTGCTTACGGCGCACTCTACAAACTCAACCGGTGCGCCGAATAGCACCCTACAAACTACGAGCTTTCAAGCGTTTGAGGGACTTTTAGCCTAAGCGTTTGAGCCACTCATGAGCGGGCTGGGTGCTTATGGCCAGCCCGCTCATGAGTGCAATCAACGTGTTTACGTCTTTGTAGCCGTTGGGTATTGGCAATAGATATTATTTATTGCCAGTAGTCTATCTTATGAAGAAGATTTATCGATCGCCCGCTATGACATTTCAAGCGTTTGGGGGACTTCTTCACCACTCATGAGCGGGCTGGGTGTTTATGGCGCACCTTACCCCAGATGGCGGCTCAAAGAATTTGTTGGCCTTAGTCCTATATATGTATTGTTCATATTTATAGTTGGTCGATCGTCCTTGACGCTACCGATACCTGCCGCTGCACCTCTGCCTCATCAGCTACACCCCTAACTTTTCCGTTGTTAACTGCCCCAGAGTCAGGTCAAGTGTAACGAAATATTACAAGATGACGCTAAAGCAGCATAGAGGCTTGACAGCAAAGAATGAAGCGGCTAATCTGATATACATACCCGGGTAAGTCAATTCACTGTCATATGCAAGAAAAGCAAAAAGTTACATTGTATCTTCCACCAGAACTGCATCGCCAGCTCAAAATCCGAGCCGCAGTCGAAACAGAACCGATGTCATCAATTGCAGAAAGGGCAATTGTCTTCTACCTAGGAAATCCCGAACTGGTTGACGAAGTAGAAGCCTCCTACGGACAAACCCATCGGGTATACAACTGTCCAGAATGCACGGGTTCAGTAGTAATGCGAGATGGAGAACTGGCATCCATAACAAGTCAGCCGAGCGTATTGGCTGAGCAGGATCTTCCAGTAAAGCAGGTGTCGGGCGTCAGCGCCAGCACGGCCAAACCGGGAGAGGAAGAATTGGTTCCCTGCTAAGAATGCCTTGCTTCCCCAAAAAGCTAGAACTGAAATTTTCAGTAACAGGGCAAAGGGCAGCATTGAGATTCAGCAAAGATAGCACCGTCTCTAGTGGGTCGAGGACTATGCAAGAAGAGATCAGTATTCTAATCCAAGCTCAATATCCTCTGATCTACCTCGTGACATCCGAGGAAGAGCGGTGTGAGCAAGCAATTTCGACAATAGCTCAAGCCAAACCACAGCGACGAGTATTTATCTGGACTGTAACTCACGGCATTGTGGAGTACGGTCAACCCCGCACCACCACCCAGCACAACACGGTCTCGCCAGAGGCAGCAATTGAATGGGTGATCAGGCAGCGAGAACCCAACAGTAACGCTAGCATCTACATTTTCAAAGATCTGCATCCTTTTATAGATTCTCCTCCGGTAACGAGGTGGTTGCGCGATGCGATCGCCAACTTCAAAGGAACGCAAAAGACAATTATACTGATGTCTCCTTTGCAGCAAATTCCGATCGAGCTAGAAAAGGAAGTAGTGGTATTAGACTTCGCGCTCCCAGACATGAAGGAACTAAACCAAGTATTGTCTAGCCAGTTGGAGCAAACGAAATCGCGACGCATTACCACAGAAGCGCGAGAAAAACTTTTAAAAGCAGCCTTGGGATTGACCAAGGACGAAGCTGAAAAAGTTTATCGCAAAGCCCAAGTTTCTACTGGGCGCCTAACAGAAGAAGAAGTAGACATCGTTCTGTCGGAGAAAAAGCAATTAATTCGGCGCAACGGCATTCTAGAGTTCATTGAAGAAGACGAAACCTTGGATGCAGTCGGGGGTTTAGAAGAACTCAAAAGGTGGCTCAGGCAGCGTTCCAACGCCTTTACAGAAAGGGCGAGAGAATACGGTCTGCCCCAACCAAAAGGGATGTTAATTCTCGGCGTACCGGGATGCGGAAAATCGCTGATTGCCAAGACCACCTCCCGCCTCTGGGGACTGCCCCTGCTGAGGCTAGATATGGGTAGAGTCTACGACGGCTCGATGGTGGGTCGATCGGAAGCCAACCTCCGCAACGCCCTAAAAACCGCAGAATCCATCTCTCCAGCCATCCTCTTTATCGACGAACTAGACAAAGCCTTTGCAGGAGGCACTGGTTCGGCAGACTCAGACGGAGGCACCTCCAGCCGGATTTTCGGTTCCTTCCTGACTTGGATGCAAGAAAAGACTTCCCCAGTCTTCGTAATGGCAACAGCAAACCGAATCGAGCGGTTGCCGGGAGAATTCTTGAGGAAAGGTCGGTTCGACGAACTCTTCTTTGTTGACCTGCCTACCAAAGAAGAACGCCAAGATATATTTAAGATTCACCTCTCAAAGCGGCGTCGGGAAATTACTCGCTTCGATTTAGAGCAACTTTCCAACGTTT
>JALYGX010000006.1 GCA_030776905.1 Cyanobacteriota bacterium
CCCTAAGGGTAGGCAAAACATGATTATGGCGTCGGACGCCGAACGCCAAGCCTTGCACGAAGTCTTAGGGGTTGGTTTAGCGGATGTGTTTCGTAAATTCACATCAGAGACAGGGCACTTTACTTGGTGGGATTATCGTACCCGTGCTTTCAGTGCAAATAGAGGTTGGCGCATTGACCATCACTATCTCACCGCCAATCTTTACGAGCAGGCTACCAATTGTACGATTGATACGTCGCCCAGAGGGCTTCCCAAACCTAGCGACCATGCTCCGGTTATCGTGGAGTTGTATCAATCATCCTAAACCTCTCTAAGATTCAACTATGTATCTAGTCACTGGAGCAACAGGAGGAATTGGACGCCGAGTTGTGCGGCTCTTACGAGAACGAGAGCAACCAGTCCGGACGTTCGTCCGCCTTACGTCTCGCTACGGAGAATTAGAACAGCGAGGAGCTGAGATTTTTATCGGTGACTTGCGGCAAGACAAAGATATCCAGAAAGCGTGTAAGGGTGTTCAGTACATCATCAGCACTCATGGTTCTGGCACCGATGCCCAAGCACTAGACTACCGAGCCAATATTGAACTAATCGACCAAGCCAAAGAAAATGGTGTCCAGCACTTTGTTTTCATCTCGGTGTTGGGAGCAGATCGAGGGTATGAGGATGCCCAAGTTTTCAAAGCCAAGCTGGCGGTAGAAAAGTACCTGCAAGCGAGTGGACTGAACTACACCATCCTGCGTCCCTCTGGGTTAGCGTCGAATCTCATCTCCCTGGCAGAACAGTTTCGACAAACGGGAATTTATCTGCTCAATGGTGACGCCAAGAACAGAACATCGATTGTCAGTACTGACGATTTAGCGCAGATTGCGGTCGATTCCGTCACGGTTGAAGGGGCACGCAATCAAATCTTTCCTGTCGGAGGTCCGGATATCCTGAAACGCGAAGATATTCCTCGTATCTTCAGCCGTATCTTCAACATTGACCCGATTGTCATTAATCCGCCCTTGTTTGTCATTGACGGGATAAGGAGTGCTGTAGGTTTGGTCAATCCTCAAGCTCAAAAAGCTCTAGGTACTTTCAGAACCTTGCTAGCGAATGAGTTTTTCTGCACACCGGATGAGATTGCTCACCTAGAGTCGGTTTACGACATGAAGCTGGAATCTTTGGAAAGCTTCTTGAGGCGCTATTTGGGATCTTAATCGCAAGTTGCATGGACTATACGGTAGAGGCGATTCATGAATCGCCCCTACTCCGGGAGTCAGAAAATGTGTACTAGGCAGCTACCTGAGAGGTTTCGGTAGGGGCAGTTGCTCCTTGGATAAGTAGTTGATTGTAAAGGCAACTCAATCTAGATGCCACGCTATCCCAACTCAGGGCAAGTTCCACACGTTGCCGAGCCATCTGACCCAAGTGGTCTCCCCACGCTGGATTGCTCAAGATACGGTCGATCGCTTGAGCAAAGGCATCTTCATCTTGGGGTGGTGCGAGTAGCCCTGTTACTTCCGGTATTACAGTAAACTGCAAGCCTCCGACCTGACTGGCAACGACGGGTGTCCGACAAGCCATTGCTTCAATTGCCACTAAACCAAAGGGTTCGTAGTGACTGGGGACGACACAGACATTGGCGGCGGCGTAGTAAATGGGTAAGTCAGATTCAGTGAGTCGTCCGGGGAAGGTGGTAAGAGACTCTATACCCAGTTCTTTAACAATACCCTTGATGCGATCGCGTTCAATTCCATCACTCTCACCCGGACGATAGCCTCCGGCAATAATTAAGCGTAGATCGGCGTTACCGCGCAAATTTGATTTGGCGATCGCCCTCACCAAAGTTTCAATTCCCTTGCGCCGATCGAATCGACCAACGTACAATACCACCTTCGCATCGGCTGGAATATTTAGCTGTTGACGCGCCGCCTGACGCTTAATTGCACCCAACCTCTCGATGTCTGTACCACAAGGAATGATGTCAATTGCCCCTTGAGTAGAAACGAGCGATCGCATATGTTCCTCTTCTTGAGGACTCGTTGCCACAACCCGATCCACTGTTTCCAAACACGTTTTTTCTGTCGCTAATCGTGTGGAAGCGATCGCTGGCAGGTTACTAATTGAACGATACTTCACCGCTCCTAATGAGTGGTAAGTATGCACCTGCTTCACAGGCTGGTGCTTTTTCAGTTCCATTCCTACCCAAGATGACAACCAGTAATTGGTATGAATCAAGGGATATTGGAACCCTTCTTTTTGCTGAAATGCTTGCATTTGTGCCACAAACTCTGGCAAATAACCAAACACTTCATCTCGACTAATGAATTTTGCGGGTCCTGCCGTTAAGCGAATCGTCCGGCAGTTAGGAGCGTGTTGCACAATAGTAGATTGCTCGGAGCTAAGGCGGCGAGCGAACATATCCACAGACCATCCCGCTCTTGCTAGTGCTAATCCTACTTGACGCACATAAACATTTTGTCCTCCTGCCTCTTCTTGTCCAATTTCCGCTGCTGGGTCGCCAGATACGGAAATCAAGGCAACACGATTCATTTGATTCATAGACATTGTAGATTTTCACCTCATGAGTAGCTTGCCCGCCTCAAATCCATGAGTGGAAACACAGTTTTCAGCTCATTAGAGTTGAAGGCAGATGCAACGAAGCGGACACATACCAAGCAAGGACACTGAGGAGAACACTTATTAGAAAATAGTGCTACCGTTTCAGTCTCCTCTCGATGCCGACGGAGTTAGCTGACGGGCTAGGACTGAGAGATGTCCCTTTCTTTTGCTTTCTTTAATTAAGTTGATCATTGGTCATTGGTTATTAGCCATTTTTGACTATACCCAAGAATGCATAGGCTTTTCAGGATTTATTAATTCCTAAAATTTCCGCGCAGCCGGAGCAGTATATGTACTAACAAATGGCAATAAACAAAGGACAACTAACAAACTACTTAAAATAATTCAAACCAAGAAAATTTGCCCCAAAAAATGGTTCCCCCGTTCCAGTTTTAGCTTTCAAGTGAAAGCTCTTTATTGCAGAAAGCTGGATTAGGCTGACTTATGATTGCAATACTATTGTATTACA
>JALYGX010000007.1 GCA_030776905.1 Cyanobacteriota bacterium
TCAGAAGCCTATCAAGCTCAGGTATGGCAACAGCAAGAGGAAGAACGCCTGCGAGAAGCTCAAAGACACCAACGAGACGAAGAAAGGCAGAGCCGTCGTCACAATAGGCTCCAGCAGGAAGTTAGGTTGCAGCAGCTAAGGGAACAGCAGCGTGCGGCTGAAAATCAAGACAGGCGGGAGGGAGAACATCAAAACTCAAGGGAGCGAGGAAATCCCAGACACTTAGCGCTACAGCACCGAAATGATCAAGGGCGTTTACGGGATGCGCTACGAATGGGGGGCGGTAATTTGCAGGAATTTCGCGATCGCGGTGAGTTCTGGCAAGTGGAGTGGACGACTCGTAACGGTGAGCGTCATACTTCTGCAATTGCCAAAGGCGATTTGACAGTCATTAGTTCCGGTATCTGCCTCAGCGGGTACGATCGCGATTTTGATTTACAATCCCTCGTTGGTGTTATCGAAGCGCGAGATAACTGGGACTTCTGAATTTAGGATTCCATCAAGAATGTAGTTCCACGCGAATTTTAGCTATAAAATCAGTAGGTGCTAAAAAAGTCGCCTCAGGCATTGCCCAATTCTTTAACTTGACAAGTTTAAACCGTGTAAGTTGCTAGTCTCTCATCGCAATTCCCTTGCTCTGGTTACGGAAACAGGACAGGCAGTCCAGATGTCTGTTCATCGTCCCAGTCCCTTCATCGTCCAGAACTTAGAGCGAGTTTTACCAGATTGGAATGTACCTGTATTGTGGGTAGCGATCATTTTGCAGCAATCTCGATACGAATTAGTGGAATGTACGCCTGAAGTTGAACGAGAGAAAGAGCGGCTGCGAGAGAAGTTTATGCGCTTCGGTTTTGATGTGGCGTTTAATTTGCGCGATCGCGGTTTTTTAAGTAACTTAATTGACCCTCGTACTGGCTATCCTTTACTCTCGCGTCCCGGAGAAATCCCCCACGATGACACTGCTGTAGTTAAAGCGCTTTTAGGCTTTCCCATCATTCGCAACAGATGCCGTGTTCTAGAGCATCCGCTCTGGGGTAAGGCAGTTTATCCAAGTACTTTACTAACGTCTGCTCCTCCAAAAGTTATTAAGCCCTTACTAAAAAGTGTTGCCCCTTTACACGGTTGGAAAAAACTAAAAAAAAGGCAATTTGGGTGTAATTAATATAAATTGTCAACCAACATATTGGCAGACAGGATATCTGCGGTAGGAATCAAAATAATTATCATTTCGTAAGTTAAAAATCTGGCAATGGGAAAGTAGGGAAATTTCATAGTCTTGCCCAGGCATCTTCCCTAGTAGAGATAGGTACTACAGATTTTTTGAAGAGACACAGGAACGCAGATACACACTGAAAACAAACAGGAAAGTCTTTTTCCTCGTTCAGCCCTTAGAAGCTAAATCTATTAATTCGCTAAAAGTCTAATTATCGAACTCTAGAGAGACGGTGTAATCTATCTGCATCGCCTGAAGTGGCAAAGGCAACAGCATTCTCACCAGTGGTTCATCTCGACTCTTTATCGCCGTAGTCACATAGGTTAGGACAGTGCCCTTGCGCTCTTGCACCGGAACGCAACTGGATTTGTACTCAGCACCGGTCACTCTCACTCAGCACTCAGCACTCAGTACTTTGCTATAGCACCCCACTCCTCTTTGAGCCTTAGCGGAACCGTAATTTATGTTAGTACCGATTTCCCTCGTCATTACTGTCTATAACCGAGAGCGTTACCTCAGTAAAGCTATTGAAAGCGTTTTAGCCCAAACCAGAGGCGATTTCGAGCTACTAATTTGGGATGACGGTTCTACAGATAGCTCCCTAGAGATTGCCAAAGACTATGCAAAACGCGATCGCCGAATCCGAGTAGTAGCGGCAGAACATCAAGGACGAACCCCCTCCCTCAAGGAAGCGATCGCCAAAACCCAAGGTGGCTACATCGGGTTGGTAGACAGTGACGACGAACTTGCTCCGACCGCCTTAGAGGAGACGGTTGCGGTGCTGGAAGCCAATCCTGTAGTGGGTTTGGTTTATACAGACTACATGGATATTGACCACCAGGGGAAGGTCATCGGCTACGGTAAGCGCTGCCGTGTCCCCTACTCGAAAGAGCGACTCTTGGTTGATTTCATGACCTTTCACTTCCGGCTCATACGTCGCCAAGTTTTCGAGCAAGTGGGTGGCTTTGATGAGGCTTGCGCCTACGCCGAGGACTATGACCTCTGCCTGAGGCTGTCAGAAGTAACACAGATACGGCACATCAAAAAGCCACTTTATTACTACCGTTGCCATCTATCAAATATTACCAATCAACATCAACTCAAGCAGGCTCAAGACTCTTGCAAAGCCATTGGGCGAGCACTTGAACGCCGAGGAATTGCTGACCGCTGTCAGGTCAGTATGCAAATCCTCAGCAAGTTTCCCTTCAAGTCAAAAATCAAAATTTCACTCAGAAATGTGAGTAGCCTGGTACTGGGTGCGCTTCCTTTAGCAGGAATTATTAGCATCACTCCAGCTAGTGCCCAACCGATTACGTCCGCAGGCGATCGCGTCAACACCAGCGTTACCCCGGAGGGCGATCGCTTCGATATCACAGGCGGTAAGCTCTCCAGAGATGGAGCCAATCTCTTCCACAGCTTTAACAAATTTGGACTCGACCCAAACCAAACTGCCAACTTTGTCTCCAATCCCTCGATTCAGAATATCCTCGGTCGCGTCAACGGCGGTCAGCCTTCAGTGATTAACGGTCTAATCCAGGTTATGGGTGGCAATTCAAACCTTTACCTGATGAACCCTTCTGGCATCATCTTTGGCTCAAATGCCCGTCTCAATGTCCCGGCTGACTTCACCGCCACTACCGCCACTAGCATCGGCATTGGCAACGGCTGGTTCAATGCCACGGGTGATAATAACTACGCCAATTTAGTCGGGACGCCCAGTAGCTTTGCCTTTAACACAGCACAACCGGGAGCTATTGTCAATGCAGGGCAATTGGGTGTGGAGTCAGGCAAGAACATAACCTTAGTTGGTGGCACTGTAGTCAATACGGGAACTGTAACAGCACCAGGGGGTAGTATCACCGTGGCAGCCGTACCGGGAGAGAGTGTGGTACGCATCAGTGAACCTGGACATCTACTGAGTTTGGAGGTGCCACCATCAGCCACATCTGATCCTCAACCGGGCAATTGGACTCTACCAATTTTATCCTTACCAGAATTGCTGACAGGACCAGGTGCGCAGCAGGCAACAGGGATGAGCGTCAACAGCGATGGTCAGGTGGTACTGACGAGTTCAGACGTTCAAGTGCCATCAGATACAGGTACGACTATCGTGTCTGGGTCTCTCAATGCCTCATCTGCGCCTTCCCAAGGAGGAGTTGGAGGTAACGTAAATGTCTTAGGAGATAAGGTAGGGCTAGTCAGTGCCAACATTGATGCTTCCGGCGATCGAGGTGGCGGAACGGTACTGATTGGTGGCGATTATCAGGGTAAGGGGATTGTACCGAATGCCTCTCGCACTTACGTTAGTCGTGACTCTGTTATTTCCGCAGATGCTCGTTCGGAGGGTGATGGCGGTCGTGTCATCGTCTGGGCCGATCGCACCAATGAGTTCTTTGGCAATATCAGCGTTCGCGGTGGCAGCAATTCAGGCAACGGCGGGTTTGTTGAAGTATCGGGGAAGCAGAATCTGACGTTCGACGGCAATGTTGATTCGAGGGCTGAACAAGGGAATTCGGGTACCCTGTTGCTAGATCCAGTTAATATCACGATAGTAGCTGGCACGTATACTACAGACGACGTTCAAATATTAGACGACTTTCAAATATTCGATCGCGAAATCCTTGCTAATGATGGCGAACCTGGTCAAAGTTTCACAATTTCAGAATCTGCACTCGAAAGCACGACCTTCACAGGTGGTGTTATTCTTCAGGCGACTAACAACATCACAATCAACGACCTACTTGATAACGGTTTAACCTTTGTCGCTGCTGGCAATGGCTATAATCCTGGGTCGATTACTTTTACGGCAGACGCTGATGGTGATGGGGTTGGGTCTTTTTCGATGAATCCAGGGGATACGATCCAAACTGCGGGAAGACCTTTAACGATTACAGGCGCGAGCATTACTGCTGGAACTCTCAATACCTCATCTACTTCTGGCAATGGCGGAGCGATCACTCTTACTGCCAACGGCAACATTACTGCTGGCAACCTAAATTCTCTCTCTGCTGGAGCTGGCAGCAAAGGTGGCGATATCACAGTCAACG
>JALYGX010000008.1 GCA_030776905.1 Cyanobacteriota bacterium
TCGGTAGGAATTGTGGGTTTAGCCCTCAACCTGCGGGCCTATGACTTTGTCTCCCAGGAAATCCGGGCCGCAGAAGACCCAGAGTTCGAGACGTTCTACACCAAGAACATTCTTTTGAACGAAGGTATTCGCGCTTGGATGGCTCCTCAAGACCAGCCTCATGAGAACTTTGAGTTCCCTGAGGAAGTCCTGCCTCGTGGTAACGCTCTGTAAGTAAACTTGCTGACTTTGACTTCAGGTTAGCTGTTTAAAAGCTTTTTACCCCTATCAGTCGGTAGGGGTATTTTTTAGGGTTAGCCCACAACAACTTTTGCTGTGTGTTATCTTTAGAGACAGGTGAACTACACCTTGTAAATTACGGATGAAAAAAGCCGTATAGGGTTTATTAGGAGGTGATGCCCATGACAGATAGTAGTAAATTCATGGGTCATCTGGTTGGAGTTAGCCGGCTGTGCGCCGGGGCTGTTCTCTAGCAGTCAGCTCGGTTCTCTTCGGAGAATCATAGTAGTTGATCTGCTGGGCTGGCTCGGAGATTCCTCCCGGCAGCCTGGTTTCAATCAGAAGACCCGCTAGACCGCTCTCACATTAAGTGTAATGGGCTAAACCCAAAGCACTTCCAGTGGGAGCGGATAGTTTTTTATGGGGTTTTCAGGACGTTTCTGTTTTGTTGAACAGCACCCTAAGGAAAGCAAACATGGCTGACTTACTCAGTGATGCAGAGATTCAAGAACAGGCAAAGCAGCTAGAAGGCTGGACGGTGCAAGGAAAGGAACTACGTCTTACACGAAAGTTTAAGGGTTTTGTAGAGGCGATCGCTTTTGTGAATAAAATGGTCGAACCCGCTGAAGCCGCAGGACATCATCCCGATTTAGCAATTTCCTATAATAAAGTCGATGTTACTCTCACCACTCATGATGGTGGTGGCTTGACCTCAAAGGACTTCGACTTGGCGCAAGTCATCTCTAAATTTAACTAAAATTGTCGTAGGAACAAAAGCGATAAAGCTCAGTTATATAAGATTAATTGATTTAAAATTAATCATCTGAGCTTCGAGGCATGGCAGATCAGGGATACAGTTAATTTGTCCAAGACAACCCTGAATAAATAAAGTCTATATAGTCGCGGCTACTATAGACGATGTACCATAGTTCAAGAAGGACGATATAACTCTTTCTGCAAAGGTGTGAGGATAAGAGAAGATGTCTAAGTTACTGTGGAAATCTTTACTGGTTAGCCCAGCCGTATTGGGCGCGACCCTAGTAGTTTTTTCGGGTGCAGCTCATGCAGCCGATGGTGTAAATAAGCTTGTAACAAACAGCACATCCGCTACAGAAGCAGCCCCGTCTCAAACACCAGAGGCGAAAACGCCAAAGCTTGAGTCAATTGCAAGTGCTACGATATCAGCCCCAGTTGCTGAGACAAAGTCAGTATCTTCAAAAGCGGCGGTTGAAGTGGAAGCCAAAGCAGCAACAAACTCCGCTCAACAGAATCCAGCAACGGCGGATGCAGCAGAACTGGCTCCTGTGCCAGTGACGCCAACGGCAAAGACAAAAGTTGCCCAAGCGGTGCCAGCAGCCCCAGCGAATCCGAATGTTTTAGATCAAATCAACCGCTACAGCCGTGAAGGGAGCAACACCGCTCAAGATCAAGTCACTAACGTCACTCAACTGCGAGATGTATCGCCGGGAGACTGGGCTTATGAAGCCCTGCGCAGCTTGGTAGAGCGCTACGGTTGTATTGCTGGTTATCCCGATGGTACGTTTCGTGGCAACCGCGCCCTAACTCGTTATGAATTTGCAGCAGGTTTGAATGCTTGCTTAAACCAGGTTGAGCGTTTAATTGCCTCCAGTACTGCGGATTTTGTCAGGAGATCGGATTTAGAAGCTCTCCAGCGTCTGGTTAGTGAATTCAGAACAGAACTCACTACCTTGGGCGCACGGGTAGATAGACTGGAAGGCCGTGTGGCTTTCCTGGAAGACAATCAGTTCTCCACCACCACTAAGCTTCAAGGTGAAGCAATCTTTGCGATTACTGACGAGTTGAGCCAGAACACTTCAAACAATACTGTCTTTCAAGACCGCGTGCGCTTGAGACTCAATACGAGTTTCACGGGCAGAGATTTATTGGTTACTCGTCTGGCAGCAGGTAATGCTCAAGCTTTTGCTAAGCCTGATGTCAATGGTGATTTGTTGCCCGGTGGTACAGCTGAGGGTACCCAAACTTTTGAAATCAGTAGCACTGGTAACAACAGCGTCAATGTAGACTGGTTGGCGTACTACTTCAACTTTGGTAGCTCGAAAGTTTACCTTGCGGCAACGGGAGGTGCTCATAGCGACTACGTCCCCACCCTCAATCCTTACTTTGATGATGGAGATGGTGGCAACGGAGCGCTTTCCACCTTTGCAACACAAAACCCGATTTATCGCATCGGTGGTGGTGCAGGTGGAGCGATCAGCCTTGGTGTTGGTCCCTTACGGAGTATCTTAGGACCGAGTACACTGACAGTCGGTTACCTAGCTGGGTCTGGGAATGGGACGGGGCCTGGACCTTTGAGTGGGGTTGCTTTGGGTGCAAATAATCCTATCGAGAAGGCAGGATTATTTGACGGAGATTATGCGGCTCTAGGTCAGCTAAATTTCAACCTTGGTGATCGCATTGGTATTGGTGCAACCTACGTCCACGGTTACCACAACACAGGCACTGATATCTTTGACTTTGGTAATGCTCGGGGTGTGGTTGGTACGTCTTTGGCAAATCGACCGTCTGCACTACTAGCAAGAGAAGTTCCTACTGTAACTAACTCCTACGGAGTAGAAGCAGCTTTCCGCTTTAGTGACAATATCTCAATTAGTGGCTTTGGTACTTACACTAACGCCATCCTTCTTGGTACGGGAACTGCCGACATCTGGACTTACGGTGGTGGGGTTGCTTTCTCTGACTTCGGAAAGAAAGGGAACGTGTTAGGTCTTTTTGCTGGTGTGGAACCGACTTTAAGAGGTATTTCTCCAGGGGTTCGTGCTGTTGCCGGAAGCATCCCAAGTCGTGATATCGGTTATCACATTGAAGGATTCTACAAGTACCAGTTGACAGACAATATCTCGGTAACTCCAGGTGTGATCTGGATTACCTCTCCTCAGCAGAACGATAACAATGACGATGTGGTGATTGGTACGCTCAGAACTACTTTTACCTTCTAGAGCGATCGCTTAATCACTCTAGAACCAGAATTAGAATCTGATAACATAGCCTCGCTGGTAGCGGGGCTTTATTTTTTTTTACCCTAACCCGTAATCCCCACTGATGAACCGGAGTATACTGGAAGGGATCGCTATTTACTTTTAATCTCACCTGTGGAACTTTCCTGTAAAACTGAGTATGCGCTGCTAGCGCTGTTAGAGCTAACTGGTTATTACAATGAAGGAGAGCCGCTGCAAATTCGGCAGATTGCGGCGCAGCAAAATATCCCTGACAGGTATTTAGAGCAGCTGCTGGCAACTTTGAGGCGCGGAGGTCTGGTGCATAGCCAGCGCGGAGCAAAGGGAGGTTATATTTTAGGGCGAGAACCTTGGAAAATTACGCTTCTAGATGTGATCAATTGTCTAGAAGGCTCAGACTCAAAAGCGTCTAAGAGTGATAGCCCATCCAAAACAGTGGAAAGTGCTGTAGTCGGAGAAATTTGGCAAGAAGTTCACGAACGCGCCAATGATGTCTTGCGAGGATACACGCTTCAGGATTTGCGTGAGAAGCGGGATGCCCGACGCCAGCTAGACATCATGTACTACATCTAAGAATTTGCAGCCGTTGAATTCTTGGGTCAAGCTATTGGACTTGTTTCAACAGGTGCAGTAGTTAGAGACTTTAACAAGAGCACTAAGCTGACGTGCATAACACCTTGCCTATTTAGTTTAGTCACTATCTATTGACAGTAGAGTGTTGACCGTTTTCTAATCAACCGTTAACCGTCAATAAAAAGCAATTGTCTAAACGCGGCGCGAGATATCAAGCAGCTTAGTCCTCCAAAAGCTAAAAACCAACAACGAATAATCGAGAACGTTTAAAGTCATGCGAATTGCCCAAAATATTACAGAACTCGTCGGTCGGACACCTTTAGTACAGTTAAACCGCATTCCGCAAGCAGAAGGCTGTTTTGCCCGTGTTGTGGTGAAACTGGAAGGCATGAATCCCGCTGCCTCTGTTAAAGACCGTATCGGCGTCAGCATGATTAATGCGGCAGAACAGCAGGGAGCAATTACCCCTGGAAAAACGATTTTGGTGGAACCGACTTCCGGAAATACTGGCATTGCGCTGGCAATGGCAGCGGCAGCTAAGGGCTACCAGCTCATTTTGACGATGCCAGATACCATGAGTACAGAGCGACGGGCGATGTTGCGAGCTTATGGAGCACAACTGGAACTGACTCCCGGCATTCAAGGAATGAGCGGCTGTATTCGTCGGGCACAGGAGATTGTCGAAACGACACCGGATGCCTATATGCTGCAACAGTTTAACAACCCAGCCAACCCAGAGATTCATCGGCAGACAACCGCTGAAGAAATTTGGGAGGATACCGAAGGACAGGCAGATATCCTCGTGGCAGGAGTTGGTACGGGTGGGACGATTACTGGTGTTGCTGAAGTAATCAAACAACGCAAGCCTAGTTTCCAGGTCGTTGCCGTTGAACCTTCCAGCAGTCCTATTCTTTCGGGAGGGCGTCCCGGACCGCATAAAATTCAAGGCATCGGTGCTGGTTTCGTGCCTGAAGTTCTGAGAGTCGAGCTGATCGATGAAGTAATTGCTGTTACGGATGAAGATGCGATCGCTTACAGCCGTCGTCTTGCTCGTGAAGAAGGAATACTCTCCGGGATTTCCAGTGGTGCTGCTCTCTACGCCGCCATTCAAGTCGCCAAACGTCCCGAAAATGAAGGACGGCTGATTGTTATGGTTCAACCTAGCTTCGGCGAACGCTACCTAAGTACTCCTCTCTTCCAAGACCCAGAAGTGCGCGTTCCCGCTGTGATGAGTTAATAAGCTGTTATGCATCTGATGGCGTGAAGAGTGAAAAGTGAATAGTGAAGAGTATGTTTACAAATCTTTTCGCTGTTCACTGTTCCCTCCTCACTATTTAGTCCGCCCTCTCTATTGTTGTAAGAGGGTAATAGACGCTGCCGCCTGTAGGTATCTCTTGAGGCAGTGCCACTTACGCAGAGGGTTGAAGATGAAAGAGTAATTTCTGACTCAGCTACTGAAAAATTTTTGAAAGCACATCTGATGAGGCTCCCGCCTGGGGAAAGAGGTGTAGAGAGCGATTAATCCGGTCAAAACGAAAAGTGCAAAGGTAGAAAAAAGAGGAAATTTCAGAGGTTTCATTGCCTTAAGCTCAAAGGAAAGTGATCGAGTCTATCTCTTGAGCCTTTGTACTTATGTAGGGGTAACTGCTTATGAGGAGTAATGCTCTTTTACTCCTGCTGTAGAGCGATCGCGTTAGGGTAAAAATTGATAAGTCATTTGCGCTCAGTAGTCTGTGCTGAGGTGCTGACACAACAAATAAAACCTTTCTATCAATTCACGTTTAACCTCTCTACCAACATTCAAATGTCCAACTCCAACCACTACGACACCCTGGATGTCAGTCCTCAAGCCACATCAACAGAGATTAAACAAGCCTATCGCCGCTTAGCCAAGCGCTTTCATCCAGATAGTCAGAGCGAAACCGCTGACCCCGAAAAAATTATCCAGGTTAATGCCGCTTATGAAATACTGAGCGACCCTAACCGCCGTCGCTCTTATGACCAACAGCTACGATATCCGCAGTCTCAGTCTGAATACCTGAATCGACAACAGCGGACAGCTAATGCTCAACAACACTATCAACGGCATCGGCAAACAGTACAAGATGCCGATGCACAGCTCAGTGAATGGTTACAGTACGTCTATAAACCTGTCAACCGCTTAATTAGTCGCATCATTAATCCTCTAAAAGACCAACTCGATGAATTGTCCGCCGACCCATTTGATGACACACTCATGGCAGACTTTCAAACTTATTTAGAAGAATGTCGTCAATACCTCAATCAGGCTCAACTAATTTTTCGTTCTCTACCTAATCCCTCCACAGTCGCTGGTGCTGCGGCTAGCCTCTACTACTGCCTCAATCAGTTGGGCGATGGTATAGAAGAGTTAGCACTTTTTACCCTCAACTACGACGACTACTACCTGCATACGGGTCAAGAACTCTTCAGAATTGCCAAGGGTTTACGTTATGAAGCTCAAGACGCCGTTAAAGCCATTGTTTAGGGTTATCCAGAATTACTTGCTCCATAGCTTGCCATTGGTCATTTGCCTGTCGTCCTTTGTACGGGGTTGTTAACTGATGATCAATAACCAATGACTGATAACCCGCGACTCAAATTCAGTTATCCTGGAATTAATTCCATTTACGGAACTTTACACTTTTTGAGCGATCGCAGAACTAATGGAATGCATCATTAACCGCCGCTCTCAGTTCTCAGCAAGTCATCGCTACTGGCTACCCGACCTAAGTGAAGCCGAGAACCTTCAGCAATTTGGTTCCTGCACCCGATTTCCCGGACACGGACACAATTACGTCCTATTTGTCTCTATTGCTGGTGAACTCGATGACTATGGTATGGTGCAGAACTTGTCTGAAGTCAAACAAGTCCTTAAACGGGAAGTCACCAGCCAACTGGACTTCGCCTATCTCAACGACGTTTGGTCGGAATTTCAACAAACTCTACCCACTACAGAAAATATTGCACGAGTGATTTGGCAGCGGCTTGCTCCCCATTTGTCACTTGTAAACATCCAGCTATTTGAACATCCAGAACTTTGGGCTGACTATCAAGGAAACGGCATGGAAGCATATCTCACTATCAGTACCCACTTTAGCGCCGCGCATCGCCTCGCTCATCCTGACCTCAGTTACGAAGAGAATAGCGAGATTTATGGCAAATGCGCTCGTCCAAACGGTCACGGGCACAACTACCACTTAGAAGTCACAGTCAAGGGCGAAATTGACCAGCGCACTGGCATGATTGTCGATTTAGGAGCCTTGAACCAAGTCATTGAAGACTATGTAGTTGAACCGTTTGACCATACTTTCCTGAACAAAGATATTCCTTACTTCACCCAGATTGTTCCTACCGCTGAGAATATCGCGATTCATATCCGCGATTTGTTGCAACAACCTATTCAAGAGTTGGGGGCAAAGCTTTATAAAGTCAAATTAATCGAAAGCCCCAATAATTCTTGTGAAGTTTACTGCTTTGAACCCGCTTCGCACCCAGCGACCGCCGATATTAGTGAACCGATTCTGACATCCGTCTAGAGGAACAGCTTTAGCGGGGAGCTAAGTCGGGAGTAGGATTAGTAGTCCTGAGGCAGAAGTATTGATAACAGCTAACTGGTAATATCATTTCCGGATGCTTCCCCAAAAACAGGGAAGGTGTAAACACACAAGGGTGAAGAGTGAACCTGAGGAGTCTTGCCAACTTGGCAGTTTCCATCAGTCACCTTTTACTCTCACAAGGACGAGGAATGACGTGGAGTCGATAAAACTTTTGATAATATGAGCAAAAGTTAAGTCAGCCTGTAATTCTACTGAGCTGCCTTACCCAAACGATAAAACGTCCTACTTAAGATAACGGTGGAGGAACTATGGAATCGACTGAAGCAGAAAAGCTCAAAGTAGAAGTAAACGATGAACCGGCTGGTGCCATAACGGTTACGGCTCCTTCCAAACCCTCGACAGACCAGCTATGGCAGGAGTGGGGGCAACCGGTTTCCGAATTTTTGTCAAAACTGCCAGATTATGTAGGTGGTTTCTTTTCAAGCTACCAACAACCGCTGATCACCTTAGCGTTAATTCTGTCGGGCGTTATCACCGTTAAGGTAACCCTAGCAGTACTGGATGCCATTAATGACATTCCGCTACTGTCCCCTGTTTTTGAACTAGTGGGAATTGGCTACACGGCTTGGTTTGTTTACCGATACCTGCTAAAAGTAGAAACGCGCAAAGAGCTAGGGCAGGAGTTTCAATCGCTCAAAGGACAAGTAATCGGTAAGGACTAGCTTTCAAGCTAGCGGTTCAGTGGATACTTATCTAGTATTCCAAGCGATTAAAAGTTGGCTGTGAACTATCACGCTTCTATTTCGTAGAAGTAGAAGCGTGGTTTCCAGTGCAATTAACTAAGGCTGTGCAACATACTCAGAAGTAATTGCTGGGGCTTTCCCCGCTTGCACCATACCTTGATAAGTTAAAGCAGCGGCTTCCGCACGAGTCAAAGTTTTATTTGGGTCTAGTTTCTGGCGAGTTGGGTAATTGACAACAAGACCTGATTTTGTAGCTACTGCCACTACATTGGTCGCGTATTTGGGAATCTTCTTGGCGTCCTGATAAACCTTTAAAGTTTGGTTAGAAGCAGCGGTTGAAGTTAAACCAAGACCCTTAGTAAGGGCTACCAAGGCTTCTACCTTAGAAATCCGTTGATTCGGTCGAAACACATTCCCAGGATAGCCCCGTAAAAAACCACTTCTGGTAACTTCCTGAATCGCTGATGACGCCCACAACTTGTTTGGTACATCTTTGTAGTTTGGGGCGGGCACGACTACTTTCTGGTCAAAAGCTTTTTGTAACTGAGCCGCGAATTCTGCCCGTGTCACAGGTTGGTTGGGGCGGAACGTGCCATCTTGGAAGCCCGTGAGGATACCCCGCTTGGCTAGGGTTTCAATGTAGGGGCGTGCCCAGAATACTTGTGGAACATCTGGAAAGCTAACCGTTTTAGCAGGAGGTGATGGTTTAGTCGCCACTGGCTTTGAAGATACCGCTGCGGGTGAGACGACCGCTAATGGAACCACTTGCGATACTCTTGCGGAAGCCGAGGGGGTAGCTTGTGGAGCTGAAGTGCTTGGTGCAACCTCTGTGGGTGCAGGTAGCAGTGGATTGGGTTCTCTCGTGGTTGATAACCCACCTAGTGTTGGACTAGCTGTAGGACTTGGACTAGCTGGGACGGGGGTTAAGGGGGAGACGTTTCCCAGGCTGAACCCTTTATCTTTTTGACGCAGCACTCCTACAAAAATCGTGCCGATGACGGCGAAGGCGACGACAATACCAATTAACTCATCAAAACCGAGAGGAGACGAGCGGGGGTCAGGCGGCGGTATATTTGTCATCTGCACTTCACCTAACTAGCGATAACACTCTCTCAAATCAAGTGAGCGGAGAGAGTTCGGGTTTATTTCCTTCTGGTTTTAGTTTAGCGGTAAAATGCTTCTCTACAAGTATTTGAACTTCTTTGACGGCAACTCCGGTGTAACGAGATTTGTCTGGCATAAAAACTACGCATGGGCCACTCTTGCACTGCTTCATGCAGCCAGTACCTTTGATGGCAACTTGGTCTTCTAACCCGCGATCGCGTAAGGAGGCTGTCACTGCCTGACATACGTCACCAGCGCCTCGTTTGCGGCAAGAGGACTTCTGACAGACCATCACACAGGCTTTAGTTTTAGGGGCGTCAAGGGGCGGTTGGAAGACGTTTTGTTGGTGATTAGGAGCCTTGAAATTCACCTGATCGGCTTTCAGCTTCAATTCCCCAGTTTTATAGTTGTGCTTCTGTTCACCACAGAGCTGTATCCAGTCTCCGGGTTGGAGAACCTCACGCAGCACACCCCGCAACTCTTTTGAGAGCTTAATGTAGCGTTCGCCCTCAGCGGTGGCTAACCTTAAGCGTTTTGGTTTTTCCTCAAGGTCACCTACAAAACCGACAAACCGCCCTTCCAAGCTGAACCGTAAAAAGTCCTTTTCTTTCTTCAACTTCCCCTCTCCTAAATGCTAAACGTACTTTTAAGCTAGCTTAATTGATAATTGATGTCATCTACTAAGGATAAAATTGCTCCCAACTGCCAACAGTAAAGAGCCGATTGAACTAGGAAATCCTTAGCGTTCCGTCGTTTTAATATTGCACTCAGGACTTTCCACTCCTATAAGAGCGGGTATAGCTGAGATAAATATGCAGTTTCTCCGGCAAGAAGATTTTGAACTCACAGCAGTTCGTGATTCAATGCAATACACAAGGAGCGCACCTTAGCGCGCCCCTACAAGCAATCTGTACTTCATTGACTTGAAAACGTTATCAAGCGGAGCGATCGCTTCTTCAAAAAAGTCTTTGAAAGTAACGGACAACCAACGAGAAGTCTCACCTAGTGGGATGAGCTTAACCTATCTCCTCAGCAGAATTATCCGATTGTTGAACGAACTGTGAATCAGTTAAGGCTTCTAGCTGTTGGTCTAAACCCCGTAGCAACTGGTTAATAGCTGGCAATGCCTCTAAGCGCATGGGATAACGAACCGAGCGATCGCGGATTTCGTTTAACTTGCTTTGCAGTTGTTGAGCCAGCTTCAGCGCATCTTGACTTAGCCTTTCCAATTGTTGGCGCTGATAGAATTTCAAAGCAACTCCCCGCAATACCTGAAGCGTTGCCTCTTCTCCATAAGTACCGGGCATCACCCGCAAACGTAACAACAAACCTTCTTGCTGATAACGTCGCTCAATCTCCACTTGCTTGGGTTGTGCCACAGGAAGTAGGGGTAAGTTAACAATGCGCTTGAGTTCAATAATTAAACCTTGAAACACTGGCAAGGTTAACCCTTCTAAAACAGACTGCAAGACACCATCTTGGCTCCAGAGGATGCGACCTCGCTCCTGTTGCCGCTCGAAATAAAGCCGTCCAATTCCGCCAATCAACACTCGACCCAACAGTTCCTGCAACAATTGCTTGGGCGCTAACGTAGCAATAAACTCTATAGGGCGAGACAAATGAACGGCTTGTACTTCCAGTGGCAGCAGAGTCTCAGCCAAAGGGGAAATTTTAGGGATCGGTGTTATGGCTGTGCTGGACGCGGCTGCTCTCGGTATGCTGCTTTCCTGCGGTCGTATTGGAGTGGATGTTACAGAAGATTGGCTAGTATTTTCCTCTAGTACCAGAGACGGCACCTCATCTGAAAGATCGTAATTAGCCGCTTGAGCATCATCTAAAATCAGCGTAGCTCGCTCAGAACTATCAACGTTTTCATCTTTAGCGACTGGCTTTCGAGGTGCTCCCGATTCATCTTTAGCGACTGGCTTTCGAGGCGTTCCCGATGTGCGGGTATAGTTCAAGTACGCAGAAAGCATAGATTGATGAGTCTCAGCTGCAATCTGTTGAGTCTTGAGCGAGCAATTTAGGTAAGCAAGAATATGACGAACATAATCTAGGGCAGAAGTATCTTGAGGCACTACCATACCCAACTTTAGATGTTTTCCTTCTAAAGCAAGAGGCAAAAATTGATAGTATAGGCACGCTTCAAAAGGCAGAATACTATCAATGAGCCGAAACATTTGCTCGGTATCCATGCCAGAAAGCTCTGAAGCCTGCGAGGGGGAAGGCTTCAGGTGGGCGGAAATTTCGGACTTGCCTGGGTTGCTGGGTGAGGGCACCATAAGAATTAGTCTTTCCCTGAGTGCGACGGGTAGAGATGCCCCAGGAGCGCGATTTCTTAGAATCTTCAGTGAGGGATTAGGGAGGAGGTCTCCAGGCTTGCCCTACTGAGAATTCGGGCGAGATTTTTGGCTAAAAAATTTGATTGGAAGAGCTTCCTCACTAGATACTGTGATTAAGAAGCGCTTCGTAGAGCTTGAGCTGCCAAATAAAGTTTACTCCATTCACCTATCACCTGGTTAACTTTCAAGTTTAAGTCTTTGGCGATCGCTTCAATTGGTTTTTTGGCTTTAAGTAGCTCCAGTAACCGACGTTGGTCGGGCGTTAAGCTCTCCCAATACTCCTGCCACTGGTTCGGTGTTAGCCCTAAACTATGGTCGTGTAATGAATTTTCCAACCAGCTAGCGACTAATTCCGATTTTTCTTTAATGGAAAAAACACGAATTGCGTGGTAACTGATTTTTTCCCGCAGTCGATAAACATCCTTCACTGGCTTGTTTAAAGCACTGGCGATCGCTTCTTGAGACTGACCTTGGAGGTAAAGCTTCAGCCATTGAGCTGCCTCCGAACCCAAATTTTCGGCTAAGTAAGCCTCAAATTCTTGACGTACAGACATCCGAAGCGTATGTTGCTCTTCCCAAGCTTGAGCGTCTTGATAATCCGCAACGGCTTGATTATCCAACAAACTGACGGGTGCATCCGTATCATCTGGGGTGACCTCCTCAGAAACGACACGCACCAAATCTCCTTCCGGTACATGAGTCATGCCGCCGCGCTGAGACCGACGCAGGAAGTTAACAAATCGATACACTAGTAGGGGTTGGTTGCGAATTGGGCGCAAACAATACTCCTCAATGCTGGTGAGTAATAACGTATCGCGCAGGCGCATATCGTCAGTACACTGAGCAATCCAAACAATTTGTTTTTGAATATAGCGATCGCTGTTTAATAATTCCTGAATAACTTCTTGTAAGACATCGACGACCGCCCTTTGGCGATCGCGACTTAGGGAAACCCAAGTGCGGATTTTATTGCGTAATGTAACCAAACCCGCTAACCGAGTGGTTAAATTGCTATAGGCTCGCTTAGGTTCTACCCCCAGATAGCGCTGTCGCAAAATCCGGTAGCGATAATCCATCGCTTGACTGGCAACCGCTAGCTCATGCGGCATCATCGTGTCAAACCGCTCTAGGTTCTCCCCAAGTAACCAGCGGATAATACTTTTGCTCGTAGTTGGGCTTTGCTCTGGATAGTCGATGGAAAGGCGGTTTTGCCAATCTTGCTCCAGTTCATCCGCCAACTTTGCCATGAGATTGCGCTCCTCAAACCCTTGTTTTAAAGTTTGCATGACAACCCTCTTTTGCTGCACTGATTTTCTAGTAGCGGCTTCTGTTTATTTGAACATTTCTAGCTTTAGATGGAAGTGATCGCACTCCTATCGCCTTTGCTTGGATAGTCACATAGGGAGTTTGACGGAGAACATCTGCTTGATGCGACCTCGATCAGCAATTGAAGTGTCTCAGATCACAACCCCTAGGATAGCCACTCACGCCAACTAAATGTTACGTTTTTTAAATTAAAAGAAGCGTTACCATATACCTCTCAGGAACGCCAAGGGAAATTATGCAACCCGAGCAAATTGAGCGGCCTTCACAGCAGTTAACAGAAGATCAACAGTTGATTCTCGATCAGGTGGATAATGCGATCGCTCTACTTGACTCATCGCAGCATCTGGTTTTATTTAATCAACAATTAACGCAAAATTGGGGACTCTCTGCCGATTGGTTAGCTCAAAAGCCCCATTTTCAGGAAGTATGCGCTCAGGTTGTCGATCACGGCTATTGGTATCCCGCCCAAGCCGAACAGCTTCAATCTATCCTACTGGCAACCCGTGGTGAAAACATTTTGTTCTCCTTGTAACAGCTTAATGGCATTCACCTTGAAG
>JALYGX010000009.1 GCA_030776905.1 Cyanobacteriota bacterium
ACTCGCGATCGCACAAGGAAGTCCAGGAGAAGCGATCGCTGCCTTTGAGCAACTCCAAGCGATCCCAGAAGAATTGCTCAAGGAACTAACCAAGCTACCCAAGACAACCCGAAAAGCCCTAGAACTCGCGCAGAAAGTTGATAAAGCCTTGGATACTGAAGCGCAGTTGTGGCTATTGGACTACCTACAGCACAGCTATTGGCAGTCCTTTTTATCGCCCAGCATTATCCAACAGCTAGAGCAAGCCCGAACCTATCTCCTCAGTTATGCTCAACCACGATTAGTTTGGGAGGTAACGTTGTTGGCGTTGAGTCAAGTGGTATAGCAAAAGGCAGAAGGTAGAAGGCAGGAGGCAGAAGGCAGGAGGTAGAGGCTTTTATGTTTATTACTAGTACGTGGTTGTTTGAGCTGTTAAATCTGTCCTTACCTTTATGACGACAGCTATATCCCTCTTCTGTCACTCTCCGAAACAGGAAATAACAAGAAAGCCAGATTATCCATCAGGATGCCGAAAGTTGGAACTGATTCATCACATGAATTAAATCGTGAAAACCGAGCAATAAATAAGGATTAGGGAAAACGTCTAACCAAGGAGAAATGAGCCACAAGGCAAGAGTCGGTTGGATAATTAACCGCAAATTATTCAAAACATTTTTCCAGCCCCCTTGATGATTCCATTGTTGATGGCTAGAGAAATCAACAGGAGTCGGTTGAATCTCAGTATCACTTTGACAAGATTGGCTTAAGGACAAAAAAGCTGGGGAATTTAAACTAATCATCAAATAAACGCTAAAAATGATTTCCCACCACTTTTCAATCTCCTGGAAATTAGTAAAGCGATAATCCGTCCAACCCAATTCCTGCTTGTCTTGACGAAAAGCATATTCAATCCAGGTTCTCAACCCATAACGATTTCCTAAACTCTTCTTGATGTTCCCCTGAAGATTTGTCATCACGAAAACCGTAGAATTTTCAGGCAGAGTTTCTGGGTCTAGGGTGATTTCCCAGTAGCTTCGATAACTTCTCTTGCCAAAAATGATTTCTCTGATGTATCTTGTTTGAGAGGTTTGATTACTAAAAACTCTTTGAAATTGATGCCATTTATTGGCTCTAACCCTTTGAATAGAGGGCATCCAGACTCCGCGGTTACTCCTAATCGCTACAATCCAGGGTAATTGCAAGTCATCTAATGTTCTGATAAATGAGCTGGCTTCCCCATATAAACTATCAGCTAATACTAATTCGACCTTGAAGCCAAACTCAATTAATTCTTTAAGGATTTCCGATGCTAATTCGATTTTCGTTTGATACTTATCTCCTGGCTTTAAGGTTCCTTTTGGCTTAAAGACTTTAAATAGTAAAGGAAATGTAATGTTTTCATAGATACCATAGGCATTTACTGAAACAATTCCAGAGTCAACCTTGCCGATGCTGCCTAGATATTGTCTAGCTACATAATCCGTTCTTTTTCCCTTTTTTCTGTCTCCAGTTTCATCGATTACTACTGTGATCGCATTGCCCTTTAATGCCGCTAATGTTTGCGATAATCTTCGCTCTCTTAATTCGCTTACTGACCAAGGTGATTTCGCAACAAAGTGATGCAGTGATTGGGCAGATTTCAAACCAACCACTTTAGCAATTTCTGGTAAAGATTTTCTCTTGATTCCTGAGATTATTCCTAGGTGTAAATATTTAAAACATTCATAACTTCTCACTTCGGGAAATAAGTCCTTGTATCCCACACAATATTTATCGATGAAGGATACAGTCGGCTGTGCATCTCTTGCCAAATGTTTTAGGATTTGTAACTCTACATCCATTGCCCTGCCTACAATGCACGCGGTTTACAGTATCTATTTCTTCATTCTAATTCTCGGAGAGTGACAGAAGAGGACTATAGCGATCGCCAGCAGTGTTAGGACGCAGCATCTTTGAGAACAAGCTCCATTGCCGCTCGTAGGGAACAGCCGTCAGATAAGTGTTTGCGAATCCGACTTTTGAGCCAAGCCCAACACTTCTCAATTCGGTTGTAGTCTGGCGAATAGGGGGGCAAGTACAACAAGCGACAGCCTGCAGCTTCGAGCAGTTCTTGAATGCGACCCCCGTGATGGAAGGTCGCGTTATCCAGGATGACGACTTGTCCGGGTTTAAGGTTCGGCACTAAGCAGGTTTCTAGCCACGTTTCAAATACGACGCGATTACAGGCTCCCTCGACCGTAAACGGAGCCATAAACTCCTGTTGGCAATAGGCGGCAATCATGTTAACTCGCCCGCTTCTGCGTCCAGTTTTGAGTGCCTCAAACCGTTTGCCCCGTTCACACCAGCCATAGCTGTAGTCGTCGCGTTCGTCCATGCCCGATTCATCCACATACACTCGTTGCCCGCTCTCGACCTCTGCCAGTTGCGCTAGGAAGCTAGCTCGTCTGGCTTCGTCCCGTTCCCGGTAGCCGTAAGTCTTTTTTTTCGACTCCAACCAAGTTTGTGCAAAGCTCGTGAAATCGTGCGAGCACTAATCTCACCGTCCCACAGGGTTGCCATCTGAGCTTGCGTCTTGTCGCCATGTTCCTGAGCAAACGCGGCGAACTTACCCCAATCGGTGATTTTGTCCGTTTTGCGATGTGGACGATTCGACTTTGCCTCGTAGTCTCCTGTTTCCGCCTGTCGCTTCAACCACAGGTTGATCGTATTACGACTGATTTGAAACACTTGAGCCGCTTCGCTTTTCTTCATTCCATCTAACTCAATCGCTTGAATGACTTTTTGGCGCAGGTCGTAGCTGTAGGGTTTAGACATCAACTCCATCAGGTGTGACAACATTGGCTTCCCTTCAGTTTATGTCTTAAGAGTCTTGGCTCTAGCTATAACTATTCTCACCCTAATGCTTGGTCATCACAAATTGTCCCCAAGTCAAGGGCGAAAACGGTTAAATTTGAAAGTAGTGGACACTTCGATGCTTGAAGGCGATCGCTCTTTCGCAAGTTTTCTGTAGAGACACTTGTATTGAGCCGCGCTAGGGTATATAGATATTTAGAAAATTCAAGCCGCGACGCCAGTTAATTCATTAACCTCCTTCTGGAGAACGTAAACTATGGATTCGATCCTTTCTATCCTTGCCCCAATGATTTTAGTAGTCATTGGCTATAGCGTCGGTTCAACAAAAGTTATCAACGAAGGAAACGAAGCTCTCGTAGAACGAGTGGGTCAATACCACAGAAAACTCAGACCTGGTCTTAACTTCATCATTCCTTTCATTGACAAAGTTGCGGTGGAGGAAACAGTTCGTGAGCAAGTTTTGGACACTCCACCTCAACAGGCGATTACCAAAGACAGTATTCCTGTAGAAGTAGATGCTGTTGTATTTTGGAAAATTAAAGAACTAGAAAAAGCCTTCTACGCCGTTGAAGATCTAGAGAGAGCAATTGAAGATTTAGTCAAAACGACAATGCGCTCGATGATTGGTCAACTGGAACTCGATCAGACTTATTCTTCCAGAGCCGATATCAACCGACATCTGTTACAAGAACTCAATGAAGCAACGGCTAGCTGGGGAGTAGAAGTGCTTCGCGTTGAGGTGCAAGAGATTGCACCGCCACAGGAGGTTTTGGAGTCGTTGGCAAAAGCGCGGGCTGCTGAGAGTGCAAAACAAGCCTCGATTTCTGAGGCAGAAGGTGCAAAACAAGCCTCGATTGCTGAGGCGGAAGGTACGGTGAGGTCAATTGAAATCATCTCAAAAGCCTTACAGGAGCAGCCTAATAGTCGGCAAGTTTTACAGTTCCTAGTTACTCAACGCTATGTAGAGGCGAATCAGAAATTAGGTGAGAGTCCCAACTCCAAAGTTGTCTTCATGGACCCGAAGGCGTTGACAGAAGCGATGACTAACTTGATGGATATTCCTGAAGCTCCTGATGGTGGTAATGCTAGTTTTTCGGCTTCAGCCCGTGATCACTAGCATTTGATTGTGGTTGACCGTTAACAGCAAACAGTCAACAGTGAGCTGTGAACGGTTAACAAGCTTAGAAGTAAATTACCTATAAGTAGGTTGGTATTAAGATTTGTCGTTGAGACCAGGCAGAGGGCAGAGGGCAGAAGGCAGAAGGCAGAAGGGAAGAGGATTTTAGTCTCTTAACATTTGTTGACATACCTTCGTTTATTTGTTCCTACCTACTTACCAACGAAATTTTGTATCAATTTCCCGATCGCCAGATCGCATCAGCGACGCGGCAGACATCGCGTAGTTCGAGAACATCGTGAACTCGAAGGATATCTGCTGAACCTGCGATCGCACTACAGCAAGCGGCTGCTGTTCCCCAAACTCTGCTTTTGGGGTCAGGTTGATTGAGAATCCGACCAATGAAACTTTTGCGAGACACTCCCACTAAAATCGGTACACCCAAGCAACGAAATCTTGGGAGTTGCCGTAATAATTCTAAATTTTGCTCCAGTGTTTTGGCAAAACCGATGCCCGGATCAATGATCAAATGCGATCGCTCAATTCCCGCCGCTACTGCTGCTGCAATTTGCTGCTCTAGAAACTCGTAGATTTCTCCAACTAAGTCTTCATAGTCCGTCAGTTTTTGCATCGTTTGAGGTGTTCCCCGAATATGCATCAACACCATCGGGACACGCAACTCGGCAACGATTGGCAGCATCTCTGGGTCAAACGTACCACCAGAAATGTCGTTTACCATATCTGCACCTGCTTTAACCGCTTCCTGTGCTACAGAGGCTCGTGTTGTATCAACAGAAATTGGGACATCTAACACCGAGCGCAGGGCAGATACCACTGGCAGGACTCGATTCAGTTCTTCTTCAAGAGAAATCTGTGCTGCCCCTGGTCGAGTTGATTGACCCCCAACGTCGATAATATCTGCCC
>JALYGX010000010.1 GCA_030776905.1 Cyanobacteriota bacterium
CACAAAGTTGAAACTTACCTGCGTCAAGAACAGCGCGAACACGGCGGCTGGGAACTCTACTACGGCGATGGAGGAAATCTCAGCACGTCCGTTGAAGCTTATATGGCGCTGAAGCTGTTGGGTGTCCCAGCAACTGACCCTGCAATGAGACGAGCACGAGATTATATTGTAGAGCGGGGTGGTATCAGCAAAACTCGCATCTTTACGAAGTTTCACCTAGCGCTGATTGGCTGTTACGATTGGCGCGGCGTTCCCTCGATTCCGCCGTGGGTGATGTTGTTGCCTTCCAGCTTTGTGTTTAACATCTACGAACTGTCAAGCTGGGCGCGAGGTAGTACGGTTCCGCTATTGATTGTCTTTGACAAAAAGCCTGTCTATCACGTTAATCCAGGCATCACTCTGGACGAATTTTATACAGAAGGTGTTGAGAATGTCCGTTATGAATTGCCCCGAAATTCAGATTGGACGGATTTGTTTGTTGTCCTTGATGATGCCTTTAAATTAGCTGAACAATTGAATGTAGTGCCGTTGCGGGAAGAAGGTTTAAAAGCGGCAGAACAATGGGTTTTAGAACGGCAAGAAGCAACGGGAGACTGGGGAGGAATTATCCCCGCGATGCTGAACTCACTATTGGCGTTGCGCTGTTTGGATTATGATGTTGCCGACCCAATTGTGGAACGGGGATTGCAGGCGATCGATCGCTTTTCTATAGAAACCGACGATACTTATCGGGTTCAGCCTTGTGTTTCTCCGGTTTGGGATACGGCTTGGGTAATGCGAGGCTTAGTAGAATCCGGGACAGAACCTGATCATCCAGCGTTAGTTCGCGGCGGCGAATGGTTACTCACTAAGCAGATTTTGGACTACGGCGATTGGGCCGTCAAGAACAAACAAGGAAAACCCGGTGCTTGGGCGTTTGAGTTTGAAAATCGCTTCTACCCCGATGTCGATGATTCTGCCGTTGTGGTGATGGCGTTGCAGGATGTCAAACTGCCGAATGAGAAGTTGAAGCAAGCTGCCATGACTCGCACCCTGAACTGGATTGCGACGATGCAGTGTAAGCCGGGGGGTTGGGCAGCGTTTGATTTAGATAACGACCAAAATTGGCTCAACTATTTGCCTTATGCTGACCTGAAAGCGATGATTGACCCCAATACTGCTGATGTGACGGCGCGGGTGCTGGAAATGTTGGGGTGTTGCAATTTGTCGATGGAGGGGAATAGGGTTGAAAGAGCGATGGCTTATCTCAGCCGTGAACAAGAACCCGAAGGCTGTTGGTTTGGTCGTTGGGGAGTGAATTATATCTATGGAACCAGTGGCGTTCTTTCGGCACTGTCCTTGGTTGCACCCCAGACTCAGCGCCACAGTATCGAGCGTGGTGCGGCTTGGCTAGTCGGATGTCAAAATACAGATGGTGGATGGGGTGAAACTTGCCGCAGCTACGACGATCCATCTCTCAAAGGACAGGGACAAAGTACGGCATCTCAAACGGCTTGGGCATTAATTGGATTGATAGCAGCAGGTAAGGCAACGGGTTCATTAGCTACTCAGGCTATTGAGCGTGGAATCGACTACCTCGTAAACACTCAGAAGCCTGATGGTACTTGGTATGAAGCTGACTTTACAGGAACTGGCTTTCCTAGCCATTTCTATCTGAAGTATCACCTCTATGCTCAATACTTTCCTTTGATTGCTTTAGGTCGCTATCGCTCGCTGTTATCTAATTCTTGATTCCTGTTAGAACCGAAGTTGCACTAACTTTTGCAAGGGCAATCTTTAGATAAACGAGGCAGTCGTAACTTATTAGTAAGGAGAGAGGTTTGAAAAGAGGTCAGAGTGTATTGCATATAAACGAGACGCGCTATAGTCCCTGATTCTGGCTACACTACTTCCAACAGCATTCTGCAAAACTTATTCTTTTTTGACCAACTTTTGCTATGGCTTCTATTGCCCGTAAGAACCTGCTTCAAGACATTCCTCGTTTCCTGGTAGCGCAGGCGGGGATTATGTTTGCCGTCAGCTTAGTTACTATTCAAACGGGTCTCCAGCGAGGTTTTTCTAGCTCTTCTTCCGTGTTAATTGATAAATCCCAAGCAGATATTTGGGTCACGTCAGAAAAGATGGTACATATGGAGCTGACTCTACCACTGCCGTTTGAACGAGTTAGCCAAGCTCAAAACGTGGCAGGTGTAGACCGCGCGGAAGCCTTTATCTTTGATGGCAAGTTGTGGCGTGACAAAAATGACAATCTTGGCTCAGTCACGATGATTGGCTTCGACCTCGATGGGAAATTATTTTCTCCTTGGAATATTACTAAAGGCAGTGTAAAAGACCTGAAACAGCCTTTTACCATCCTGGTAGATGAAACTAGCTTAAATGGGCTAAATCTTAAGGGCGTGGGTGATTCTGGAAAAATATCATCCTCCTCTCTAAAAGCACAAGTCGGGGGCTTAACAAATGGGGCAAAATCTGTAGTATTGGGTGATTTAGTCTTCACTTCCCTAGAGAATGCCAGTACCTATAGCAATCCTCTTGCAGATACGACTTCTACTCCTAAAGCGCTATCTGCAAAAGACCCTGTTACCTTTGTTT
>JALYGX010000011.1 GCA_030776905.1 Cyanobacteriota bacterium
ACAGAGGAGAGATTCATGGCTTTTAATATCAGCGTTCTCAAATTGACTCCAATCAAAAAAGGCTCTAGTGGACCTATCGTTAGAGCTTGGCAAAATTTTTTAAAAGAGGCTGATTATCCGGTTGGAACTGCTGACGGAGCTTTTGGTAATATCACCGATCGCGAAACTCGCAAGTATCAGCAAAAAAATGGCTTGCCTGTTAATGGAGTGGTGGACAATACGACCTATGCAAAGGCTCTAGATCAGGGCTTTATTTATAAAGTTCCTAATTTCTCTATTGGAATGTTGCTCAGTTACATTCGCTTCGGTACGGCAGAGATGAAAGACTTACAAAAGAGCCTAAATGCGATCGCCACTTTAAGTCCTCCTCTAGCAGTCGATGGAGACTTTGGCCCCAGAAGTATTGAAGGATTAGCTGAAGCTTACTTGAAACGAGATGTGCGAATGCGGGGTGAACTAGAGCAAAAGCTTTCTACTGCAACCAAGCAGAAACTGGCAGGCGACCTCAGTGAAGCCTTAGATATCTTGAACGGCTATGCCAAACGGCTCCGATTTCGCCTCAGTGGTCCGCACTGGTATAACTACTTTCCCACTAGCCGTTCCGTTGCCGATTTAGCCTCACCCTTTCGTCAAATGGTGCAAGCCTTTCAAAAAGCACTGGTTGATGCGGGTGCGCAGACGATAATTAGCGCTACCTACCGACCTCCAGAAAGAGCCTACCTGATGCACTACGCTGCCAGAATTGACCGAGGAGAAATTGCTCCACAAGATGTGCCGTCTATGGCTGGGGTTGACATTGACTGGGTACATTACACTAACACTGGGTCGCGTCTTGCCGCCGCACAGATGGTAGATATCTACGGAATTGGTGGTAATCCCGTTGCCCTGCGCTCTCTCCACACCCAAAGGTTGGCAATTGACTGGAATATTACCTGGCAAGGTACGATCAAAGTCAAAGATGGCGATGGGAGAATTGTTCAAATCGGCGCTCCCCGCGATAGTGCTAGCAATACAAGGCTCTTTGACGTGGGTGCTTCCTACGGCGTTTATAAGCTAGAGAGTGACCCTCCCCACTGGTCTTATAACGGTTTTTAGTCACTTGTCAATAGTAATTAGTCATTAGTTGTTTGTTTTTCATTACTAATGACTAATGACCCATTTCAGTAACTACCCTTCAGTAGGCGACTGAAAAGATTGAAGTTTTTGTCAATCCAACCAATTAAGCCCAAATCGCCGGAAATCGATCGCGGTGGGTTGGAAATCAGCGTATCCCAGCCAATCAAGCGGTTGAAGTTAACTTTGATTTCACCAGTACGCTCAGTTTTACCATCCGCTTGATAAAACTTGACACCTGCTAGCTGCATGATTTTGATAAATTCTTGAGCCATGATGCCATAGCCAATCGTGGTGGGATGAATGCCATCTAATGAGAATAATCCACCTGTCTTGCGACCTGTGGCATCGGAGCTAAAGAAACGAGAGTCTGGTACGGGGGAAAGTGCTTTGAGTTCAGGTGGTAGTGGGTACTCACTCCACCAACTCGGTCTTGCCGTAGGGTCTTTGATATAGCGTCGAGCTGCTAAACGATCTAATAAACCTGCCGTTTCATACAAATACCAATCTCTGCCTTCGGTTCGACCTTGGCGCACTACATCCGTAATGTAGTCATTGTACTGGTCGATCGCACTATCAATGGCTCGTGCTTCCTGTTCTGTGATTTTCGGATGTTTATTGGGATTAAAATCCTGATCACCAATCCAAGGCAAGGTGTAGAACGGGAAGTACCGCGACCCCTGCCTCACCTTTACGTCCACACCACGGGCAAAAGGAGTAATCGTAACATGAGGCACTGTTCCCCAAATGACGTGACGAGCGCGAATTTTCTTCACCTCTGCAACAACCCGATCCAGTTCCGCTTTAAAGTGAATCGGACGCCAAACCGTATAGCGATCATTTTTCGTGACATCGTCATAGCCTTCGCCGCTCCAGACGACATTAAACCTCAGAATGCTGCCCAAGGCATTATTGGAACCGATGAGGATAATCAGCGTTTCAATTCCATCCCCATCGTTGGTTTCTTGCGTACCCTCTGCGCCCAGTGCAGCTGCAGCTTGCAATGGCGACAGCGCTTTACGCTGGGCATCCCGTGCCGTATTCAAAACCCATAATGCCGATCGCTCGTTATGATTTTCGACAACCTGCCGGATAAAATCATCCTTTGCCGAATTTTGATTGAGTACGGCTTTGCAGTTATCCGCGTTCCGCGAGATAGTATTGCGCAAATCCCACCCGTAAACTGCCAGATTGTGATTAATCAAGCCTTGAGTTGGAAAACGGGAGCCTTCGCCACGCTCCCAATAATCCTCCACCTCGTCCAGATAACCGCGTAAAAATAATAAACCCGGAACAAAATCCCACCAGTTTATATTGCTGCCATACTGCTGCTCTAGTTGCCGAGCGACACGTTCTAAGTTGAGGGGCAATCCATCTCCTGGCCCCCCGTAGCTTGGATAGCGGAAATTTTTATCCCAGCCCATTTCCCTGGCAATGAGCATGGGATAGGAGAGTTTTGTATTGAAGATTGCCCCACTTTGAAAGCCATGTGTTAGGGAGTCACCAATAGTAACCAACCGATGCCGAGGCGTTCCTTGTCGATTCACGTTAACTGGAATGCCAAGGGTCGGGTCTGTAACGGGTACACGCGCCTCTGCCTGGACAATGACATCATCCGGCGTTTTAGGATCGAGCATATCAGAGGTTACTGGGACTGTCATCGGCTTTCCTTGCTCTAGAGGCGAACACTAGTGATCAATTTAACCGACTTGGGCATCCCTTTGAGCTGATTGCCAATCTTGAAGACAATTGTTAAAAATTTGGCAGTTTGGATTGAAGATTCTTAAGTGATGTCTTATAGAACGGATTGGGTCTATCCTTTAATACTTCATTCCCCACACCCGAATCGTATGGTCCCAGCTACTACTGACGAGGGGTTGTCCATCTGGGCTAATCGCCAAACAAGCAACAGCCCCCTGATGCCCTGATAAGCTGTGTAGCTGCTTAAGAGTATCCAGATGCCACAGTCGAATTGTTTCATCCCAGCTACCACTGGTTAGCCTCTGTCCATCTGAACTAATCGCAAGGCAATTCACCTCGCCCCAATGTCCAACAAGAGTGCTTTTTAACTCTCCTGTCTCCAACTGCCATAACTTAATCGTTTTATCTTGACTCCCACTGGCAAGTAGCTGTCCATCCGGGCTAATCGCCAAACATTTTACCCAGTCTGAATGTCCGGTTAGGGTATGGATAGGGTCAGGACAAATGGGTTCACCCACACTACCCGGTAATTGCCACAGCTTAATGCTATGGTCAGCACTACCACTAACCAGCAATTGCCCATCCGGGCTAATGGCAATGGCTCTTACTCCCGCTTCATGTCCTTCTAAGGTAACGAGAGATTCGCCAGTGTGTAAATCCCACAGCTTAATGGTGTTATCTTCGCTGCCACTCACCAGAATTTGCCCATTTGAGCTAATTGCAACAGCATTAATTGATTCGGAATGTCCCGTGAGAGCGTACATCAGTCCATCACCAATGGCTCGACTCGTAGGAGACATAGAATTGTAGCTACCACCTGTGTTGAGGTTCCAGACTTTCAGGGTTTTGTCCCTACCGCCACTGACGAGCATTCGTCCATCTGGGCTTAAGCCTAGGGCATAAATTGAGCCAGAATGTCCGGTAAAGGTACGGAGGATTCTGCCAGTTCCTAGTTGTCGTAGCGTGATGATTCTATCGTTGCCACCACTGAACATCATCTGCCCATCAGGAGTAATCGCGATCGCATAAGTGGTAGATCGTCCGGTGGAATATTTGTAGAGGCATTGGAAGAATTGATAGGGATTATACTCCTGCAAAGCCTGTGTAACGTTTGGCTCTTGCAACTGGTGAAGTAGCGAGTAGGCAGTTCGCTGTACCTGCCAGGAAGAGTCATTTAATGCCCTAATTACTAACGATAAACCTTCAGCTCCATAGTTCAAGGCTTCTTTGAGAGCATTGAGGCGTTGCTCAACAAGGTACGCACTATCCCTAGGACTGTTTCTAGCTAAACGCCGCTTAACTCCTGGCAGTCCTCCCAAAACCGCACCGTTAGTCGGGGTTGAAGTTTGACCTCCTAGGACAACATCATAGGCTGTAGGCTGATTGAAATTCTTAGTCATCACACTTTAGCGATCGCACTACTACAAGTGTTACCACTTACTAAGGTTGATGGTTGATCGTTTATGGTCAAGAAACCTGGCGAGAGGAACCCCTCGGCGTGAGGCATTCTGAACAATGGGGTCGTTTACTGTGACAGTTTTCTGATTTGACCATAGCCTGTAAACCCAATCGGAAAATCAGTTTCGTCATTGTAATAGGCTCCAAGTAGGTTAGCCTCACTCAGGTTTACCCCCTTGAGTTTAGCTCCGCTTAAATTCGCCTCACTTAAGTCTAAGCTTGTGAATTTTGCCCCAACCAGATTAGCTCCACTCAGGTTGGCACGACTCAAATTAGTTTCATTCAGATTAGCCCAGCTTAGTGTTACTTCACTCAAGTTTGCTCCACTCAAATTTGCCTGAGTCAAATCTGCCCCTCTTAGGTTTGTCGCTATTAGAGAAGCCCGACTTAAATCAGCTTTATGCAAATATGCCTGACTAAGGTTCGCCCCATTCAGGTTAGCTTCACTCAAATCTCCACTAATCAGATTGACTTTACTCAGGTTCGCCTGACTTAAATCTGCCCCAGTTAAATTTGCCCGATTTAGGTAGGCTTCACTTAAATTAGCCTCTCTAAAGTTAACGTCACTCAGGTCTACCCAAGGCAGGTAAGCCTGACTCAGATTGGCTCCTGAAAAATTAC
>JALYGX010000012.1 GCA_030776905.1 Cyanobacteriota bacterium
ATGAAGAGCGGCGGATTGTAGACAATCACCCTATCGATACCACTGAAACACCTCTTGGCAAACCCATTGCACCTCCAGCACCTCCCATTCCAGCTTCGATGGACAAAGAACGAGTTGTGATTGAGCCGACTGAAGCTGTAGATGCTGCCGTACCTGTTACTCGTCCGAAGGTGGCATTGAATGAAGCCGAAGCCGAAATTCGTTTGGAAGAGTCAGGTATGCCGATCCCAGACCCTAAGCTCTTTGATAAAACAAATCCTCAACACTAAGAGCTTGATTTAAACGGCTAAAGAGGGTTCCCTATACAAATCCGGGTCTGCTATTCCCTCTTTAGCAACCTGTTCTCTTTGTAGAGACGTTCCGCCGGAACGTCTCTACAATTTTGTTTAATTAACCTGCAATCCAAAGAGCGAGCTAAATTTTTGAGTCCACGCAGAGAGTGATGATGCGATCGCGTTTTCCGCACGCGCCGAGTCGATCACTTTTCCCTTCTCGGTAGCGCTATCTTGTAGATTGGTCTGTGGCATTTTGTCACTAGTCATTAGTCCTTGAGAAGAAAGACCAAGGACTAATGACTCATGACGGCTAACACGCAAGAACAATTCAATCGAGATGTCCTTAGGTTTTTTTATCCCGATCGCGACGGCGGCGATCGCGCCACTCTGCCGCCGTTAAATAGATGACGCCGCCAGTGACCACAGCTAATAATCCCAGCGCCGCGAAAAATAGAACTGTTAGAAAGGAAGTTTCCACTATGCCTCTAGAAACCGTTACGACCCCAGACGACCATTGCAATTGACCAAGTGAACAAAACTAGTGTCGAAACCCAACCCAGTGAAAGAATATCCATAGCGATCTATAACAGTATGAAATGACTCCAAGCCTTATGATAATTCAATTTGAGCCGTTTTTTACTTGAGGCAACAATCAAAAGTCTAAGGTATGCCTTGCTTCTACAGAGTTTACGCAGTGCAACGTGCTGTAGGGACTTGGCAAGGTCAACTTCCTACGACAAAATAAGGTTTTCATGAAGAAACTGCGTAAGTCCCAGGCTATTTTTGAAACTACGAGAGGATTGTGAACCAGTCTTTTAACCTAACCACTGCTGAACGCATCGAATCTCTTAAAGCAGGTATCTTGGCGGGTTTGTCCTTAGTCCTTGCTTACGGCATCACAACGGTTGGCAATAGCTTGGTATTGGTAGCGCAGGTTGAGGCGCTTGCTCCCTTGCAGATCACCACTGTTGTTAACCTGCTAGTGAGGATGGCGATCGCTTTTTTTAGTGGCTTTCTCTTTGGCGTCACCTACCGCTATGTAATTCGAGATGATAAAAATCCGCACCTCAAGTCTGGAGCCGTGCTAGCGTTTGGATTGGTGCGGGGATTAGCGCCAGTGGAGGTGGAGCAGAATTTGACTGACTCATTTTGGGTATTAAGCGTGTTGGGAGTCGAGAGTATTTTATATTTTGCGATCGCCCGTTTTACTCTCGACTGGGCGATGCATCACAAGTGGGTCAAACCTTTCAGGTCAAACTAAGTTCCTCAAAGGCAAATATCACGAATGGGATAATTTAGCCGTCAGGGTTTTAACTTTTCTGCCAGTGAGGAAATAAGTAATCATCTCTCCCTTACCTTTGACCTTGATGATACCCCGCTCCTTAAACAGATACTTATCTCGCAAACACTCGTAGGTTAATTCTGTGAGTTGAATACACCCCGGTAAACCGTGGGATTCCATACGGCTGGCTGTATTCACAGCATCGCCCCACAGGTCGTAGATGAATTTTTTCGTGCCGATTACCCCAGCAACGACAGGACCCGTGTTGATGCCGATACGGATGCTGAGGTCCGTGCCATGCTTGGCATTAAAATTAGCGACTTCCTGCTGCATATCGAGAGCCATTTCAGCAATGGCTTCGGCATGGTCGCTCCGAGGGATAGGGATGCCACCCACCACCATATAAGCGTCCCCGATCGTCTTAATCTTTTCCAAATTATGCTGTTCTGTCAGGCGATCGAATCCTGTAAAAATCTCATTGAGAAACTTGAGGAGTTCTGTGGGCGAAACGTGTTCCGAAAGCTGGGTAAAGTTAACGATATCTGCAAAAAGAATCGTCACCTCGGCAAAGCCATTGGCAATATCGCTATGTCCCTCTTTCAACTGTTCGGCGATCGGCCCAGGCAAAATATTCAGCAATAGGCGTTCGGACTTTTCCTGTTCCAAGAGTAGTTGTTCGTTTGTTTCCTGCAATTGGGCAGTGCGTTCGATGACACGTCGCTCCAAGTCTTTTGAGGTTTGACGTAGCCTGCCGATAATTAGGGTTAGCCCGAACAGTGCCACTACAGTTAGGATGGCTAACATGACGAAAGTCTCTCGCAATCCTGCATGAGTCTGGGCAACGAAGGTATCTAGAGGTCTGGAAATCTCTACAATTCCTCGCACATCTCCCACTTTCCAGTCCTTCTTAGGACTATCGGGGTGGGCGTTATGACAAGCCACGCAGCTAGGCTTAAGGATGTCCGCCTCGGCGTATCGCAATGAGAGGCGACCCTGGAATGTCTCAAAGCGAAAAAACGGCTGCTGGGGATTTTGCCTCAAGTTGCGCAGCGCTTCTCGCTCAAAATTATCTCTAGGACCGCCTTCCTTGCGCCGCCAGGGAAAGGGATAGTCACTATATACTCGGATTGACATTCCAGGATTTTGTTCACTAAGCGTTGACCCTAGTTTGATCAAGTAGGTTGCGGGTATAGGGATTGCTCCCTCTTTGGTTGTGTAATCGTGGGTGATTATAATTCCGTGAGCGGATTTTAGGCGATCAACAGCCTCGGAGTTGTAGAGGGTACGTGCTTCCTTAATTGCTTGGGTGTACAAAGCTGCATTCTGAAGGGCTTGTGATTCAATCAGGTTCGACGAGAGACGCGACATATTCCACAGTGCGGCTGCTAATCCAACACAGAACAGAAGTGTAAGAACCAGGATTGTTTGCTTGTAGAGAAGACGGGTAAGGGCTGTCAAGGCTTGAGCAATTAACTGGTGCATGACATCCTTCAACTCAGAGGAGTTTCTAAATTTATACTTCAACAGCCCAGAGGCCTCATTTTCGTAACGGTAAGCACCCTTGTCGTGAGTTTATATTTTATAGCTACGATTCCTGACGTAAGCCTGTGCGATCGCACAGTTTTGTAGAGTTTGTTTCTGAGAAGAAGCCCAGGAATTCGAGGCTTTCAAGGTGAGAGGCGTTAGCGAAGCTTCTTTATTGGGCTTCGTTAAGGCTAACGCATCACGCTAAATTTAAACGGAGAGGGGGAGATTCGAACTCCCGGAACCTTTCGGTTCATCCGATTTCAAGTCGGACGCAATCGACCACTCTGCCACCTCTCCAGGCTGATCTATATTACCAAGGCTTGGACACTTATGGCGACTGGCTGTAAATGGGTTGCACTACAGCAGGTTCAGGACTGCGATAGAGTAACTGCTCAGACGCTACTGTATAGTCTTTCCCCACCCAAACTAGGGAGACTTGGGAAACAATACCCGCTTGCAGAAACACTAGAGAAAAATTACGCAGTCGATCGCTTTCAGTTTGGATAATACGAGGTACGCTTGCCGAATTCAAATAGACTGTTCCTTGTGGAGCGGTTGCGATCGCCTTTCGCAGTTGCTTTTTGGTGTGGCGCATCGTGTGGTGCATATGACCAAAGGTAACCAGAGGGATTTTTTTTCCTAATGCCTGAGTTTGTGCGATCGCCTCTGCAAAATCTGGATCGCCATAATCTCCACCAATCGGTTGCCAATCTTTCCCGCAGGGGTCTTCTGGGCGATCGCCTAATCCTGTGGGACCATTGTGACCGATAAAAATGATTGTTTCATAAGCCGCACTCTGCACGGCTGTAATAATGCGATCGACCGATTCCTCAAAATTCCTGACGCCGCAGCGTTTCCTCATGAATCGGTCATTTTTCCAAACTTCGCCACCCCAGCTATAAGGACGACTTCCCACCACCGAAAGCTTGAAGTCTGGAAAGTCAAGTTTTCCATAACCGACATGAGCCTCACCCAGCAAGTCTAACTGTTGTTGTACCCAGTCTTCTTTTTCACGGTCGTAGGGACACCGCTTGCGTCCCCAGTCTGAGGCCGTATACCAAGCATCGTGATTTCCCATAATCGCTGCCTTGGGAAAATCGAGAGACGCAACCCTCTGCACCACATCCACTGCCTCATTGCCGAAATCTCCGACAAACAGCACCAAATCAACACCCAAATGCTGGAGAGCGATCGCATCTTCCGCTTCCCATAACTCGTGGATGTCCCCAACAACAGCGATTTTAATTACTTGGTCGTGATGACTGGTCATGCTGGTATCTGTATGAACCCTTTTCCAGCATAGAAAAGTTGCAAGGCTTTTGACAGTTTTTATGAATTAATACCATTTCTTTTTTATAGCTTTACGTCATTTAGCTCTTTATAAAGCGACAATACAGGCGTGTATAACTCTAAAAAAAGTGAAACTGGACAACACAACTTCTAAAATTTTTGGTAAATTTAACTATAACCACTTGAAATTTCCTCTCCAGGTAACTCAAAACTTTGTTTACGACTGTACTTCCTCAACAGACGCAGACTCATCCAGCGCTACCTCATGACCTGTTTGGCGCAATTCATGCCCTCAAGCAAGAGCTAAACGCAGTTGTTCTTGCTCACTACTACCAAGACCCCGACATCCAGGATGTAGCTGACTACCTTGGCGATTCCCTAGGACTTTCCCAACAAGCCGCTAGCACAAATGCCGATGTCATCGTTTTTGCTGGCGTTCATTTCATGGCAGAAACCGCCAAAATCCTCAATCCTGATAAACTGGTACTCTTGCCAGACTTAGACGCAGGTTGCTCTCTAGCCGATAGTTGTCCTGCCGATGCCTTTGCCAATTTTAAAGCCGCTCACCCCGATCATTTAGTGGTTTCCTACATCAACTGCACCGCCGAAATTAAGGCGATGAGCGACATTATTTGTACCAGTTCCAATGCCGTCAAAATTGTTAACCAGATTCCCAAAGACCAGCCTATTATTTTTGCCCCAGACCGCAACCTTGGGCGCTACGTGATGGAACAGACAGGGCGGGATTTAGTACTGTGGCAAGGTAGCTGCATCGTCCATGAAACCTTCTCAGAAAAGAGAATTGTTCAGTTAAAGATGCAACACCCAGATGCCGAAGTCATTGCCCATCCCGAATGTGAACCCTCTGTACTGCGTCATGCTAGCTACATTGGCTCAACAACTGCACTGCTGAAGTATTCTCAATCAAGTTCCAATCAAGCATTTATCGTCGCCACGGAACCGGGTATCATTCATCAAATGCAGAAGCAGACACCTGCAAAGCACTTTATTCCAGCACCAGCGATAAGTAACTGTGCGTGTAATGAGTGTCCTTATATGCGGCTCAACACATTAGAAAAGCTGTACCTAGCCATGAAGCACCGTCAGCCAGAAATTACCATGCCAGAGCATATCCGAGTTGCAGCGCTGCGCCCCATTCAACGAATGTTAGAAATGAGTGCCTAGTGCAGGTTGACAGAACACAGTACGTAGTTGCGATCTTCGTAAGGGCGACCAATGGGTCGCCCTTACGAAGATCGCCTTATATCCCCTCGCATCAACGGCAGGGGATATAAGGCGGGTCGGCGTAGGTACGGAGCTGACTAATAGATTTGGCAACGAAGCCATGAAACTTCATCAATAATCTTATGTGTAGATACTAATATAAGATATGTGGTGGTTAGGTCGAACCCATGATTACTTACGAGTTCAAAGTTAAGGGAAAAGAGGTTCAGTATAGAGCCATAGATGAGGCTATTCGCACCTCCCAATTCATTCAGAATAAATGCCTACGGTACTGGATGGAGAACAAGGGCTTGCGTCAATACGACCTCAATAAATATTGTGCTGTACTAGCCGCCGAATTTCCGTTTGCCGAAGAACTTAACTCAATGGCAAGACAGTCTGCTGCTGAACGAACTTGGAGTGCAATTGCTCGGTTCTTTGACAACTGCAAGAAGAAAGTTAAGGGCAAAAAGGGGTTTCCTAAGTTTAAGAAAAACTGCCGCTCAGTTGAGTATAAAACGAGCGGTTGGAAGCTTTCGCCCAATAGAAAAGCTATCACTTTCCGGGATGGTAAAAACATAGGAACCCTGAAAATCAAGGGCACTTATGACCTTAACTATTACGACATTAAGCAGATTAAGCGAGTCCGGTTAGTCCGTAAGGCTGATGGGTACTATGCTCAATTTGCGATTGATGTAAAAGTTAGGGTTGAATCCAAATTAACCGGGAAAATGGTAGGACTGGATTTAGGATTAAAGTTCTTTATTGCTGACAATGAAGGTAATACAGAACCTTGTCCTCAGTTTTACAGAAAGTCAGAGAAGCAACTTAATCGAGCAAATCGTAAGAAATCCAAGAAGTTTAAACGTGGTGCTAAACCGCAGTCGAGAAACTACCACAAAGCGAGATCCCGATATGCTCGGAAACATCTAAGAGTAAGCAGGCAGCGAAAAGAGTATTGCAAGCGAGTAGCGTACTCCGTAATCCAGTCTAACGATCTGGTAGCCTACGAAGACTTGAATGTCAAGGGTATGGTGAGAAATCGGCATCTAGCTAAATCTATCAGTGATGCAGGATGGTCAACATTCCGTCAGTGGTTAGAATACTTTGGCTTTAAACATGGGAAGGTTACCATTGCTGTACCTCCCTACAATACAAGTCAAAATTGCTCTAGCTGTGGCAAGAAAGTGAAAAAATCTCTATCAACTAGAACCCATATTTGTCCGCATTGTGGGTTCATCGAAGATAGGGATGTGAATGCAGCCATCAATATCCTGAAACTAGCACTCAGTACGGCGGGGCACGCCGGAACTTACGCTTGGGGAGATTTGCCCTCTTGGGCGATTGGAGCAATCCTGTCGTTTAACGGCGAGTCGGCGAACCAAGAATCCCCTCGGCTTTAGCCAGGGGAGTGTCAAAGCATTGAGATAAGATGATTGATTTTTCATGAAAAAGGGGAGGCAGTGAGGGAACGCCTAATTATTTTTACCCGTTATCCCGAACCCGGAAAAACCAAGACACGACTGATACCCGTGCTGGGTGAGGAAGGTGCCGCAACCCTTCAGCGTCAGATGACGGAACACAAGTTAGCTGAGGTTAGAAAACTTCAGGTTTTCCACCCGCTATCGATAGAAGTCCATTTTGCGGGTGGCAACGAACAACTAATGCAAGGCTGGCTGGGGTCAAATATTATTTACAGGCATCAGAGTGAGGGCGATATTGGTTGTCGGATGGCGTCAGCGTTTCAGGCATCTTTTGAGGGCGGGATGAATCGTGTTGTCCTCATCGGTAGTGATTGCCCTGATTTGAATGCTCAATTGTTGGCGCAGGCGTTTCAAGCACTTGAGCAGCATGACTTGGTTCTTGGGCCAGCGCGGGATGGTGGCTATTATTTAATTGGGCTACATCACTTGCTTCCAGAGTTATTTACGGGTATTAGCTGGAGTACGGCTGAAGTTTTGCAACAAACACAGAGCATTGCAAAAAGGCTGGAGTTAGCTGTGGCGTATCTTCCCTTGCTGAGTGATGTTGACCGTCCAGAGGATTTATCAGTCTGGAATAGCACTATTTAAGAAGTTTTCAGGTAGTTCGTGATTTAACTTGCATAATTAAAAGGCTCAAATTCGTTACTGACTTGTTTCAAGCCAGAAAACACCATAAGCAGCAGCTTAGTTGTGAGCTTTTAGCAACCAGTTGTCAAGCACGATTGGCTGGAGCAAGAGGCTTCGCGGGACTTGGCGTGCTTTTGCTCACTTACTCACTCTCCCTTAATGAAAGCCCCAAAAATTTCCATCATTATTCCAGTCCTTAATGAAGCCGCGACAATTGAACAAACATTGACTAGGGTTCAGCAGGCAACCGATATAGAAGTCATTGTCGTAGATGGGGGGAGTCGAGATGAAACAATAGCGATCGCAAAGCGTTGGTGTAAAGTACAGCTCACCAAAAACATCAGTCCCACTGTACTACCTTCCTTGCCTATTAAGGTAATTTCTGCGGCGGCTGGTCGTGCCAATCAAATGAATGCGGGTGCTGCCGTTGCCAAGGGTGATGTTCTGCTATTTCTCCATGCCGATACCTGTTTACCTCCTGGATTTGATACCCTGCTTCTGTGGGCACTGCAAGACGCTGGAACGATTGCCGGAGCGTTTGAATTACGGATCGATGCCCAGCTACTGGGACTGCGGCTGATTGAGAAGATGGTAAGTATGCGATCGCGTTTTCTCTCCCTGCCTTATGGTGACCAAGCAATTTTTATGAAAGCGTCTGTCTTTCACGAAATTGACGGCTTTCCGGATTTGCCTATTATGGAGGACTTTGAATTGATGCTATGCCTGAGACGGTTGGGACGAATCACAATTGTACCCGCCGCTGTGCTGACCTCAGGACGGCGATGGCAAAAATTAGGGGTGCTGAAAACCACGCTAATTAATCAGCTAGTCATCGCTGGCTATTTTCTAGGTGTTCCCCCTACCCAATTAATGCAGTGGTATCGTCAGGGTGGTTTTAAACGCTCTAAAACACCGATTCAGTAGCCTAATAATCTAGCACTTCAAGCATCTGTTAGCTTTAAGGTAGTCGCAAGCTTTGGAGTGCATCCTCATCTATGTTGCGTCAACCCAAAAAGGGCTGGAACCCATCACACTGGGCAAGTTGGAAACCTTTCGGTATTGGCGAACAATACCCTAATAATTACTGGGAAGTCTTTAGAGCGGCTTGGATGAGCCGAGACAATTTTCCCTATGCTTGGGAAATCTTGAATAAGGGTGTTTGCGATGGGTGCGCTCTAGGGACAACCGGGATGAAAGACTGGACGGTTGATGGCATCCATGTCTGCAACGTCCGGCTGCGGTTACTGCGGATGAATACTATGCCAGCCTTTGACACCAATATCCTGGAGGATGTCTCTCAGCTCAAGGGTAAGAAAAGCGCTGAGTTACGGGATATGGGACGACTTCCTTACCCGATGATACGCCAACGTGGGGAAAAAGGCTTCCGTAGAGTTAGTTGGGATGAGGCAATGGATGCGATAGCGAAGCGCTGCGGCGTCGCGCAGAGCGCTTCTCCTATTCGCGCCACTACACCTAACCGACTTAGTTTTTACATTACCAGCCGGGGCACCGTCAACGAAACCTACTACGCTACTCAAAAAGCTGTCCGGGCGCTGGGCACAAATAACATTGACAACGCTGCTAGAATATGCCATTCCCCCAGCACAGCAGGACTTAAGTCGTCTCTAGGTGCAGCCGCTACCACCTGTTCTTATAAAGACTGGATTGGTACGGATTTGTTAGTTTTCATTGGCTCTAATGTTGCCAATAACCAACCCGTTACCGTCAAGTATCTGCACTGGGCGAAGAAAGCTGGCACTCGCCTAGTTGTGATTAACACCTACCGGGAGCCAGGGATGGAGCGATATTGGGTGCCATCGATTCCTGAAAGTGCTCTCTTCGGAACGAAATTTGCTGAAGACTTCTTCTTGGTAAATATGGGCGGCGATATCGCCTTCCTAAATGGCACCATCAAGCACATGATTGAGAACGCCTGGGTAGATCAGTCGTTCATTGAGCGCTACACGACTGATTTTGAGGAACTAAAAGCCTCACTGAATGCTCACTCTTGGGAAGAATTAGAGCGCGTCTCCGGTGCCTCCCGTGACGAGATGTATGCCTTTGCCAAAATGGTCGGAGAAGCCGAGAAAGCCGTGTTTGTCTGGAGTATGGGCATTACCCAGCATGAGTGCGGTGAGGACAATGTGCGATCGATTATCAACCTGGCGCTGACTAAGGGGTTTGTCGGTAGAGAAGGGTGCGGATTAATGCCCATTCGAGGACACTCTGGGGTGCAAGGTGGGGCAGAAATGGGATGCTATGCCACAGTTTTCCCCGGTGGTAAGCCTATCACGCCGGAAAATGCTGCCCAGTTGAGCGACTATTGGGGCTTTGAAGTCCCTACCAGTAAGGGTTTAATTGCTTCGGAAATGATTGATGCTGCCTATGAGGGGCACTTAGATGTGTTGTTTTCCGTAGGCGGCAATTTCCTGGAGGTTCTGCCCGAACCGGATTATGTGGAAGAAGCCTTAAAGCGGGTGCCTCTGAGGGTTCATATGGATATTGTTTGTTCCAGCCAGATGCTGGTTGAGCCAGCGGATACGGTAGTACTGCTACCTGCAACGACGCGCTACGAAGTGCCAGGAGGAGTAACGGAAACTAGCACAGAGCGACGGGTCATTTTTAGCCCGGAAATTCCTGGTTCTCGAATTGGTGAGGCACGTCCAGAGTGGGAAGTATTTATGGAACTAGCAAGGCGGGTGCGACCGGATTTGGCAGATAAGTTGAGTTTCGATGGTACGCCAGCGATGCGCCAAGAGATTGCCGAGGTTATTCCTCAGTATGCCGGAATTCAGCACTTAAAAGAAGCCGGCGACCAGTTTCAGTATGGAGGAGCGCATCTCTGTTTTGGCTGGAATTTCCCGACCCCCGATGGTAAGGCTCGTTTTGCGGCGGTATCTCATCGAGAGCGGGAATTACCGCAAGGGCGGTTCTCCGTTGCCACGCGCCGAGGCAAGCAGTTCAATAGTATGGTGCAAGAGCGCAAGGATGCAATTACGGGGGCAGTACGAGAAGCCGTGTTGATGAGTCAGACGGATGCACAGCAACTGGGATTAAAGGATGGAGATGCAGTAATTCTCAAGAACGATTTAGGCGAACTGCGGGGACGGGTTTACATTGCACCGATTAAGCCAGGGAATTTGCAGGTGCATTGGCCTGAAGGAAACGTGTTGCTGGATCGGAGTAAGCGCTCTAAGGAAGGCGTTCCCGACTACAACACTTTAGTGCATCTGGAAAAAATGGAAGGATGAAGAATTAAGGAAACAACTATGCTAGGAGCGATCGCTGGTGACATCATTGGCTCAATTTATGAGCACCAAAATATTAAGACAAAAGATTTCCCACTTTTTAGCCCCAAATGCCGCTTCACTGACGACTCCGTTCTTACGGTTGCCGTCGCAGATGTGATTCTTAATGGGGGAAAATACGCTGACCGATTCAAACAGTACTACAGTTGCTATCCCTTGAAGGGTTACGGGGGAAACTTTAGAGACTGGGCTAAATCTAGCAGTAGCGAACCATACAACAGTTGGGGCAATGGTTCAGCAATGCGAGTCAGTCCTGTAGGATTTGCCTTCAACAACCTGGATACGGTGCTAGAGGAAGCCAAACGCAGTGCTGAAGTTACTCACAACCATCCTGAAGGCATTAAGGGCGCTCAGGCAACAGCAGCGGCAATCTTTCTGGCACGTCAAGGTCATGATAAAGTGGCAATCAAGTCCTATATCCAAACGACCTTTGGCTACGACTTGGAGCAAACCCTTGACCAGATTAGACCTACCTACCGATTCGATGTTTCTTGTCAGGGTTCTGTCCCTCAATCAATAATTGCCTTCCTGGAGTCTACTGATTTTGAGGATGCGATTCGTAACGCCGTGTCACTCGGGGGTGACAGCGATACAATTGCTTGTATTGCAGGTGGTATTGCCCAAGCCTTTTATGGTGGCGTACCCAAATTGGTTGCTGAACAGGTATTTTCTATTCTTGACGAACAGCTAAGTACTGTCACTGAAGCTTTCCTGTCGCAATTCCCATCAGGTTTGAAAATATAGGACATATCAACTATTGCTTACCCATCAATGAAGCCTCCTGGAAGCAAAACTAAAGCTACTGTCTGGGTGGTGGAGAATGGTAAAGTGCGATCGCGTTTTGACCAGTTGGCAAGTGAGGAACCACTGGAGATTCGTTTAGTCTCGCCCCAGAAGACAGTCGCTGTTACTATGCGCACACCGGGGGCTGACTTTGAACTGGCGGCGGGTTTCCTCTACAGTGAAGGAGTGGTGAGCAGCCGGGAAGATATTTACCGCATTAGCTACTGTGTGGAACCCGATATAGACGGCGAACAGCGCTACAACATTGTGAATGTGGAACTGAGGGAGGGGCTGAATGTGGATTTGCCGCCTCTGGAACGTCACTTTTTCACCACGAGTGCCTGTGGTGTCTGTGGAAAAGCCAGTCTTGAGGCGTTGCGCTTGCGGGAGTATCCGGTAATTCCAACCGGTCTAGAAGTGCCAGTTGAAGTCATTTATAGTCTGTCAGAACAGTTGCGATCAGCTCAACGAGTTTTCTCAACAACTGGGGGGTTACACGCAGCAGCGCTATTTGACGCGCAAGGACAGTTACTATCTGTGCAAGAAGATGTTGGGCGTCACAATGCACTGGATAAGTTGGTGGGTTCAGCGCTACTAAGTGACGAATTACCGTTAAGTGATCGCATTGTGATGGTGAGCGGACGTTCTAGCTTTGAGATTTTGCAGAAGTGTCTGGCGGCGGGAGTGCCGATTGTCTGTGCAGTTTCCGCTCCTAGCAGTCTGGCAGTGGCGCTGGCGAGGGAGTTTGGGATTACGCTAGTGGGATTTTTGAGAGGGGAACGGTTCAATGTGTATTCAGGAAGGGAGCGCTTACACATTGCGTAGGGTGGGCATTAGGAGGTTCTTTGGCAAGAACCTAGCTTTTAGTAAAGCTTACCGTAGGTTTAACTCAATTGAGTTTCAACCAATTAAATAAATCTGTTGTCGAAAGTTGCCAATCTCCTAATATGTCCAGAACAGGTAAAATCTCGCTATCGTATTTCACTTCTGGTAATTGATTGGGTCGAAATACCATTACTGATTTATCATTAGGGTCAATAAACCAACCTAGTTTTGTTCCCTGGTTAATACAGAAAACGATTTTATTAATGACGCGGTTAGGAGCTTGATCGGGAGATAGGATTTCAATCGTCCAGTCGGGCGCAATCTCAAAGCGATTTATCACTTCACCATCCGCATCAACTGGAATACGCGACCACTCGAATACAGCAATATCTGGAACAAGGGAACGTCCCCCAAAGGTGCAGCGTAACTCGGTCAATGCTAAAGCTAGCTTCTGTGGTTTACCAACTTGATTGATTGCGGTTGATAACTCAGTTTGAAGAATACTATGTTTTCCTTGCGGCATAGGTTTCTGGTAGATGCGCCCGCTAATGTACTCACTCGCAGGTTTAGTTTCTGGCAAGTTCAAGAACTCTTCTAGAGAAGTCTTTGCTGGAGACTGAATTGAGGAAACCATAAGTAATTACTCCTTAAGTAATCTAAGTAAATCAATCATCTGCAAGAGGTGTTCTCTTAAAAGAAAGCACTGTTTTCAGGATAAAGGTGATCGCTTGTTAGCACGCTTTAGGGAAGATAGTTGATTTCGGCTGCTAGGACAGATATCTTGTCAGCCTATTTATAAGCTATTCCCGAATTTCCATACCGTATTGCTGGCACTGAAGCCGCAGCTTTTGCTTCACGCGCTCACGCACACTCCCTGGCCACACAATCTCACAATCTTCCCAATACTGTGACACCTCTCGGATTAGCCAGAAGGTATTGGACACTTCCTTAACTACTTTCCGGACATTGCCATCCCAGGTATCGCTAATATCCTCTGCTTTAGCTTCATAAGCACGAGCAAGCCCTCTGTAAAAGTGTAATTGCACTTTTGCAAGATCTTGGTTATCTCGCCATTCTCCCTCAGTAGGTACGATCCCTAAGTTTGTAATCCGATCCAGTCGCAAAGAGCGATTATGAGCTAGTTCGGGAATATCAAAGTTTCCTTCTGTCTGTTCGTTCCAGGTTTCGAGGTAAAACCGCTTTTCCCGAACTTTGATATGAGCATGGCGAACTATGAACTCCCAGCCTCTATTTTGGGAATCCTGATAGTAGAGGCGAAATGGCTGTCTGTTTTCAATTTGCCGAGCAAGCAGTTTGCGCCAAGTGTCAACGGGTTGACTGACTTGTTGTAGGAGGGATTGGCGTTGGGGTGGCTCTAGGTTGCCGCGATCTAACACCAATGCAATGAGTGTTTGAGCTTCAGGGATATATCCAGAATCAATGAGTAATTTAGCGGCTTGTTCTAAAGACTGTACTTGCACTGAAGTTAGGGTGAACCGCTGCCCTACCTCTAGCTGCTGTTGGGCGATCGCAACAATCAACCCTGAAGGGCTGGGCTTTTTACCCCAGAGAATGTTTAGACGGGAGGCGATCGCCTCTAACTGCTCCTTTGTCCCTGGCGGAACTGAAAGGGTAAGAGCTTCTTTTTTTCTCGGCATCTCAAATTAATACTTGCACTTTTTGGAAAACCATGTCATTTTGGGTTTAGTCTAAATATAGATTACTTCCTTACACAAGCATCTAACTATGACAGCGTATTCTATTAGTCTTAAACCCGTATACTCTCGTCCTGCTGAGGTATTGCCTGAAGGAGTAACCTTGCCTCCAGGTTGGACTTCCCTCTCGTGGCATCAAGCAGCAACCCTACAGGCACTACGCGATCCACAGATTGATGTGGTGTTCAATAC
>JALYGX010000013.1 GCA_030776905.1 Cyanobacteriota bacterium
GCCTTGATATGTGCTGGGGTGTCGAAATCCGGCTCCCCAGCGCTAAAACTACAAACATCAATGCCTTCCGCTTTCATCGCTTTCGCTTTAGCGGCAATTGCCAGGGTTAGGGAAGGAGGGACTTGACCAACTCGTGCTGCCAGCTTCATGCTTACTACACCCGAAAGACAACTTAAATTATTGCTATTGCGCCAAGCGCGATCGCCTTGGCAACTCCTCTACTTTCCCAGACTAACTTGCGATCGCACTTAACATTGGTGTTTTTTTTACTTTTTCAGCAACAATCTTTATAAACAATGCTATGAACGCCCTGATGTGAGAGCGTTAACTTAAGTTAAAGAAAAACTACAAAATATATCTTTCCTAAAATCATGTGTTTTTTTGCGTCCTCTCAGCGTCAGGCACTTCAGACTTAGATTACGATTTTCGTCACTAAGTCCATATCCCTAGAGGATGTTCTAGATGATAGAAGTAGAACGATACTACAGAATCCTTGAGCTAGAGCCTGGAGCCTCACTGGAGGAAGTTCACCAAGGCTACCTGGATTTAACCTGGGTTTGGCATCCCGACCGTTTTGTCGGACATCCCAGGCTACAGCAGAAAGCTCACTGTAAGCTGCAAGAAATTAACGAAGCTCATGCCTGGTTACGCTCTTTCCGACAAACTTATCAAAAAAGAGATTTGCGCACCAAGTCCAAATCCTCAGTATCACCGCCATCACAGAAACCATCTTCTGCGGAGGGCTTATATAGATCACAGGTGCATCAAACTGAGAATAGAAACGACAAAAAAACTACCCCCAGTTCCAATCCGTGTGTTACTTTTAACACCCGCGCTGTCAGTGAATGGTTAGACTAATTACGAGCTTGAGGGTAGAGTTGGCGCTCGTCAAGGATGGAAACTGTTTGCTCAAATCCATCTGAGAGCGCCGATAATCACGAACTTACCGTAAAGTTTTGTTCTTGTTCCATAAACTTCTACATCAATCCGGCTACCGTCTTGCCGCTGTCCTCGGAATTTACAGGAGAGGTTTTTGCTGTAACCCTGAAGACACTGATTCATCTGTTCGGCAAAAAATCTACGGCTATCTGTGGCTACGAGGTCGAGCACCGATTCTAAAGAAACCAGTTCGCCGAATGTATATCCAAAAATCTCTGCCAATCTAGAGTTAGCGTACAGAAAGTTTCCCTCTCCAAAAAGGATGTAAATGCCGATACGAGAAAACTCTCCCTCGTTTGGTAATAGCTCTCCTGTTGGACGTGTTTCCTTGTCTACCTCCTGGCGCTCAGTATAGAGTCGAGCATTATCAAGGATTAGAGCCGTTTGATCGGCACTCATCTGCATGAGATTGACGGTTTCAGGGCTAAAGTGTCCGGGTTGCGAGTGCATGAGGGTAAGAATCCCTAGTAATACCTTGCCCTTCAGGATTGGGAGACATAAGGCAGAACGAACGGCATAAGGTTGATTGGGTAAGGTCAACCAGCGCTCATCATTCCTCGTGTCTGTAATTAGCCCAGGTTGGCGATGTCGAATCACCCAGCCAGCCAGCCCTTTATCCAGAACCTCGCCGACTAATCTCTGCTTCTGCATTCGGATAGTAGCGCCGCGAGCGAGGAGACTTTCAGTAACAACGCCATCAGCATCTAGTAAAAATAGACTACTTGCTTCCGCGTTGGTCAAGCTGCGAGCAACGTTCATCGTTTGTTGCAACATCGACCTGAGCATGAGCTTGCCCGTTGCTGTTTGCAACATGGTCACGAAAGCTTTGAGTAGCTCATTTTGAGCATCGAAAGCGGTTTTTGTGGTTTTGAGTTCAGCAACTTCTCGGCGCAGTGCTTCTAATTCCTCGATTAGCTCTTCTTTCGATCTGTCGCGATCCGAAGGTATCCCGTTAGGGTTATCGCTCATATTTTATCTTTAATAGGTAGAATACACCTGAGCTTAAAGCTTTCTACCATTCTTCGTTTGAAGTTTAAGCCCCATCACTACAGATTATTTATTAATATTGTCGAACAATGTCGGACAGCCCTATAACTACGAGGAGCAAAGTAGGGTGATGGGGTGATGTCTGTAAAGTAGGGGTGACGCATACGTCGCCCCTACAGCTTTTGGCTAGGATAAGTTATTCTTTGCAAGTTGCTTAAGCGATCGTTACTTCATCTGACAAGTAAACATCCTGAATCGTGTGAAACAGCTTAACACCTTCCTCAAAGGGTCGCTGGAAGGTCTTGCGACCGGAAATCAGCCCTGTACCACCAGCACGTTTGTTAATCACCGCCGTGCGAATCGCTTCAGCAAAGTCGTTTTTCCCGGATGCGCCCCCGGAGTTTATTAGACCTGCACGACCGGAGTAGCAGTTGAGTACCTGATAGCGAGTCAGGTCAATTGGGTGGTCGGTGGTCAGTTCGGAATAGACGAGATCGTTGGTTTTGCCGTACACCTTAGCACCAAGCGTTTTGCCTACCGCACCGTAGCCGTTATTACATTCAGGCAGCTTCTGCTTGATAATGTCGGCTTCGATGGTAACGCCCAAATGGTTCGCCTGACCTGTGAGGTCAGCAGCAAGGTGATAGTCTTTATCATCTTGTTTGAAAGCACTGTTGCGGAGATAGCACCAAAGGATGGTTGCCATACCGAGTTCGTGGGCGCGGGCAAAGGCGCGGCTAACTTCCTGAATTTGGCGCGTAGACTGTTCGGAACCAAAGTATATTGTTGCCCCTACAGCGACAGCCCCTAAATTCCAGGCTTGCTCGACACTAGCAAACATGATCTGGTCATATTGATTCGGGTATGTAAGCAGTTCATTATGGTTGAGTTTCATAATGAACGGGATACGGTGGGCGTACTTACGAGACACCATCCCCAAGACGCCTAATGTGGTGGCAACGGCATTGCAACCGCCTTCGATTGCAAGTTTGATGATGTTTTCCGGGTCGAAGTACATTGGGTTAGGGGCAAACGAGGCTCCGGCGGAGTGTTCTATCCCTTGGTCTACTGGCAGGATAGAGAGATAACCCGTGTTGGCAAGGCGTCCAGTTGCAAAGAGTTGCTGGAGGGAACGCAGTACTTGAGGATTGCGATCGCTTTGTGCAAAAATTCGCTCAACTGAGTCAGGGCCGGGGAGATGCAATAGTTGCTTGGAAACTTTCGGCTGGTAGATGAGCAGGTCTTCTCCTTCTTCACCCAACCAGGCTTCAATAGATTCAGGTGCAGATAATGTGGCGGTCATATTGCTTTTCCTCAGGCATTGCTATAAAGAGGTAGCTATTCTTTAATTTTGACAGTGCCTTACGGTTAGGCTCTACCTACAACGATAGAGTCTTAGTCGCCCTTAGAAATGACGGAGAAACGGTTAAGTTTTTACATGAGCAGGCGAAACCCCAAAGGCAATCAGCCGAGGTATGATGTCGCGTAGAATCGGCAGACGGAGGAAAAAGGGTGGATTGAATGCCACCTCTGAATTAAGCGCACGAACGAGGATTTGCTGCTGCATTAACGACTGAAATCCCTGGATAATCCGCGTTGGCAACTCTCGCTGGCGCTGCACTTGGGCCAAATCCCACAGGTGCAAATGATTCTTTTTCAGTGGTTCAGTGATGATATTTGCCGCCACAACAGCATCTTGAATCGCGTAGTTAATCCCCACACCGCCAACAGGCGACATGA
>JALYGX010000014.1 GCA_030776905.1 Cyanobacteriota bacterium
ATTGCAATTCGTCTATCCTGGGCTGGAAATATTATCCAATCACTAAATATTAAGCCACTTGAAAAGCTTAAAAATGCTGTTCAACCCCTAGGAATTAAACAAGCAAACGTCGAACAGATTTTGAAAACCAAGAAATGTGCAGGCTGTAACCTTACTGGTATTAATTTGAGCGGAGCTGACTTGAGCGGAGCTGACTTTAGAAATACTAACCTTTCCCGTGCCAACCTCACGAATACCAAGTTGAAAGATGCAAAGATGAGCGGAGCCCGTCTAAATGATGCCAAATTGATAAATGCTGACTTAGATGGAGCTGACTTTAAAGGTAGCGAGTTCAAAGGTGCAGACCTCAGTGATGCTCAACTCCTAAATGCGGACTTGACTAAGGCTAATTTAAGTACTGCTACTCTAAAGCGTACTGAGTTTCGAGATTCCAACCTGACTGGTGTCAACCTGAGTAATGCCAACATGAGTCATGCCAGCTTGGTTGGAGCGCACTTGACGGAGGCTAATCTCACAGGTACTAATTTGAGTAATGCTCTCATGCGTTACGCCGATCTGTCTAAAGCCACCCTGAGCAAGACAAATCTGAGTGGGGCCGATCTAAGTTTGGCAATCATGCCCAATGGAGTAAGTCCCTATGGAACAACTCAGTACTGAAGAATGAGTACATGGAAAGCACTAAGTCATTCGCGATCGCTGCCTTTTATTGAACGGACGTAAAACCGCATTCCTTTACAGATGCGGGTGTAAGGTTGGGGAATTAGGGTGGCATAAAGCTACCCTAATTCACCTTTACCCCTTTCTTTTTGTGCCTCAATATATAGCTAAATTTTAAGGTGCGTCGATGAATCAAGAATCCCACTTGCTTTTTGCCGTGGGAGTGTAAATCGGCTATCCTCTTGTTCTTTGGTATTTCCGATTGCCACAATGAAGCAGTAACTTGGTGTAAGGTAATTTTGTCAGTTGACTTACTACCGATTACTTTCTCTTAATTTATTTGTCAACCCAGTAGCCAGTGTTTTTATTCATCGATTTTGTTCTATTTGTAATCGCACTGGGACTTCTCGTTCCCATCGCGGTTCTTTTTATTGAATGCAGTGCTGCCTTGTTGCCTGGTCGAGTTGAGACTGGGGATGTCAAGGAATCCCGACCGAAGGTAGCTGTTTTGATTCCAGCACACAATGAGGCGTTAGGCATCGGTGCAACACTGGATACCATACTGCCAGAGTTAACCGAGCAAGATCGGGTTGTCGTTATTGCCGATAACTGTAGTGATGAAACTGCCGCGATTTCTCGTAGGTATGGCGTGACGGTAATCGAACGGCAGGATACTGAGCGAAGGGGCAAAGGATATGCGTTAGATTATGGCTTGCGGTTCATTGAGACCGAGCCACCGGAAGTGGTTGTGGTAGTCGATGCTGACTGTATTGTTCGCGAAGGCACAATTGATGAGATTGCAAGGCTAGCCGTTACCCTCGCACGCCCCGTGCAAGCCACTTACCTCATGGAACAACCAGCTAATCCAAGTCCGAAAGATTCGGTCTCGGCGCTAGCGTTTCTGGTTAAAAACTTAGTTCGTCCGACTGGATTGAAACGGCTGGGCTTACCTGGGTTGTTGACGGGTACGGGGATGGCTTTTCCTTGGTCGGCGATCGCTAGTGTGACTCTAGCCAGTAGTAATATTGTTGAGGACATGCAGCTATCTTTAGATCTAGCGATCGCCGGACAGCCTCCAGTATTCTGTGGGGAGGGGAGAGTAATGGGGCGTCTCCCGCAGCAGAAGCAAGCCGCAAAGACTCAAAGGACTCGCTGGGAGCATGGTCACTTGCAGACTTTGCTGACACAAGTCCCTAAATTGCTCCAAGCCTCTGTTCGTCAAAGACGTTTCGATTTGTTAGCGCTTGCCCTAGACCAGTGCGTACCACCACTCTCGCTATTAGTAATGCTCTGGATAGCTGTAATGGCGGGAGCGTTATTAGCGGGAATTTTGGGTGCCTCATGGATTCCGGCTATTGTTTTAGCAATAGAAGGACTACTCATTCTTATTTCAATTATTGGGGCTTGGGCTAAGTTTGGTCGCGTCGATTTACCTGTGCTAGCGCTTTTGGCTGTACCTTTTTACCTTCTTTGGAAGATTCCACTTTATTTTTCTTTTCTGGTGCAGCGACAGACCAAATGGGTTCGTACGGAGCGCGATGCCGTCGAAGCTCCGAAATCTTGATAAACTGACTGAGCTGAGAGTTTTCCTTGAAAGTACTGAGTGCTGAGTGAGGAGGTCAACTTTCATTCGACTCCTTCGGAGAACGCTTCACGTTAGGGTAGCGTGTGCGCGTGCTGAGTGAGAAGAGATGGCTTTCCTGTTGAGATTTGTGTACTCGCGTTCATAGTGCTTAGCTGGAAAATAGTAACTAGGGCCTAGGGATTGGAGGCTAGAGAAAGAGAGATTTTCATCCTTTCCTTGTGCGCTTTTCAAGCCTGCGGTCTCTCTTAAGAAATGCGATCACCAATCGAGTCTTCGATATTATCTACTTTGCTGAAAAACCTGCGGAATGTGGGTTAGATGCTTCATCCTTGGATTTCCTGGACAAACCTACGTTTTTTTTCTAGATTTGTTAGTCAATCAGGGTCATTTATGGCTGAGGTTTTCCGAAACGGTGACCGAGACTACTACCTACAAATTGCAGAGGTTTATTAATGAAAGCACGGATTGGATACTTCATCCCTGAATTTCCCGGACAAACCCACATTTTTTTTTGGCGGGAGCGACAAATTCTGGCAGAGCTAGGCATAGAAACGTCTCTGGTATCGACTCGACATCCCTCCAAGGCGATCTCCTCCCATACCTGGGCCGATGAAGCCCAAAAAAATACCGCTTATCTGGTTCCCCTGAGGATTCAAGATGTTGTTGGCATATCCACGGAACTACTAAAAGCTGGACCGATTGCGTGGTTACGCTGCCTTAGCGCGATTGCGAAAGCCAAAGACACATCCTTAACTCAAAAACTGCGGCTTGTGGTACTAATCTTTATCGCTGCCAAGCTGGTAACCCTAGCCAGAGCCAAAGAATGGACTCACGTCCACGTTCATTCCTGCGCCGATGCTGCCAACATTGCCATGTTTGCCTCAATTCTTTCGGGTTTTACTTATAGCCTCTCCCTTCATGGACCGACGCTCGAAGTCTATGGACCCAATCAAGAACAAAAATGGCAACATGCGTCTTTTGCCCTCGTAATATCGGAAAAGCTCTTCAAGAGTGTGAAAGATAAGCTAGCTAACTTTGTGCCAAAACAAGTAGCTGTGGTGCCAATGGGCGTCAATTTGGATGAAATTAAACGCCACCGTCCGTATATCCCTTGGGAGGCAGATAGTCCATGTCAAATCTACAGTTGTGGACGCCTCAATCCAGTGAAAGGACACAAGTACCTAATCGAGACTGTAGCACTACTTCGACAACGGGGATTTGACGTGCGGTTGCAGATTGCTGGTGAGGACGAACAAGGCGGGAGTGGGTATCGTCGAGAGCTAGAAAAAATTATTCAAGACAAAGGAATGTCCGAATACGTTGAACTGCTTGGCGCTGTTTCCGAAGCACGAATTCGCCAGGGTCTGGAAGACGCTCATATTTTTGCTTTAGCCAGTTTGAATGAAGGCATCCCGGTGGCGGTGATGGAAGCGATGGCGATGGAAATGCCTGTAGTTGTGACGGATGTGGGTGGCACATCAGAGCTTGTGGATAACGGTGTTGATGCTCTGCTGGTGCCGTCAGAAAAGCCCGAAGAAATGGCTGATGCCATAGTGAAGGTGCTACAGGACAAAGAGCTTGCCTTGAGCCTGAGTCAGAAATCGCGGAAAAAGATTGGTGCCAAATTCCACCATCGCCTCAGTGCTGAGGCTTTAGCCGGGTGCTTGGAAGGACTGGCTTAGTTATTAACAAGTCTGAGAAAATCGCTGTGTCTCAAGTTATAGCAAGGGAACTATAGGTTAGGACAGGAGCAAAGAGCTTAAGCCTTTTCCTCCAAAGAATCTGTTGTCCTAAGCTTTACTTCAAGTGCTAAGCTGTTGTGCCTTCACTTTTCCGGCTCGAACACCTCACCCCAAGGGTTACAGCGTCCAAAAAGTGCAAGTTAAATGCGCGACACCTTATACCAAAGAACTTGTTCAGCTACACTCAATTCAATTATTTCCGTTTTTTTGGCGGCTTGACTGACACAATTCCTTGCCTCTACTGTCTGGTCAGCTTCCTCATTTAATTAGGTTATCAAGTTAAGGCTCTTACTTCCTGGTGGATTCCAGTAATTCTTTTTGTAACTTTGCTCTTCCTTAAGTGAGCCAAGAAAAAACCAAAAGTATGGGGTCTAATCTCTCATCGTTGTCCTGATTAGATACAATCCTCTTTTTGAGAATATTGGCTTATCTTGATTTGGTCGTCTTGAAATCTTGGTATTTTGCTCGAACAAAAGAAAGACATTCCTCGTCATAAGCTCCACTAAGATAGTGTCCGATGGGCGGCTGAACCTTTTGTGTCAGGTCTTCGGAATAGAGCATTCCGTTTTGGTCAATATATATTTTTAGCTGAACGCGAGAATCAAGGTGAGACACCTTCCTGCTGTATGTTACTTCCTAAAGGAGTATTTAGATACTCATAAAGATTGGTTCGAGCCTTTTGAGCTACTGCATTTTTACGTCAAATTATCAGTCTATTGAGCTATCTCCTATGCTAATTTTCTCTGTCTCTCTTTTTCTAAAGAAACTACTAACTAAGCAGACTTTCTCTCCTCTGAGAGGCTTAGTTAGTATCCTCCTCCTGTTAATTTTGAGCGCTGGCTGTTCTCAATCGCCATTAACGCTACAGCAATTACCCTCTTTATTACCCGATATATCTTCTAAGGCAGATTTTCAGATTCGCGTGATGCCATCAGGTCGTTCGGGGGTTTATACAGTAGCAGGAAGTACCAACCTTCCAGACGAGAGCCGCATTACGGTGGCGGCTATTCGCTATCTGCAACCTGATAAGCCGTCATCGCAAAGCCTCATCCCAACTAAAACGTATTCAATACTGGCTTATCAAGATGTCAAGGTAAATAAAGGGAAATGGCAGACAACCCTGAACCTTTGGCAAGTAGCGCCGAATGGTCAGTTTCAAGAATCATGGCAACTAGAGCAGTCTCAACTTGGACTCTCGCTAAAACCTGAAACTGATGTGACCTTTCTTGCCACCGTTGCTCCTACGGATTCGTTGTCAGAACTAGAGCAGCAGTTAGAGAAGCAGGGAGTCAAGCTTGTAAGTCGCCTTGTCCGCAATACGACTGATGGGGAACGATATATCCAGGTTAGTCAAGTGTTGCCAATCGCCTTACCGACTGGTCAAACTACCCCACCCCAACCACAACCAGAGGACATTCATGGTGGCTGGGGAAATCGCTTCCTGTTGATTCCAGAACCTCCAAATATTAACAACTACCAAAAGCCAGATAAACGTCGAACGAATTCGCCGCTTTCACCAGCTGAGCTATTGCAATAAAAAAGGGGTGAACTGCCGTGCTGCCGCAAGTGCCTAACTTGACACGACTAGACCAGCTCAGCAGAAGTAACCCACCAGCCAGAAAAGGGTAAAACTCAAGGTAAACTGCAAATAACTAAGTCATCTACCCTTACCCTGACGTAAGTCAGTTTCAAGAGTCAATGCCCAGTTCCCAAGCCGCTCCAATTATCCTCTCCGATAGACAACACACTTTACTTAAACAGATTGTGCGTCGCACCAGTAATTCCCATCGTCTCGTCAGACGTGCTCAGTTACTCTTAGCGGCGGCAGCTGGAGTCAGCAATACTCAGCTAGCTCAACAGTTGCAATTAGATCGGGGACAAGTGCGTTTGTGGCGAGAGCGATGGTTAGCTGCTACTGAGCAACTGAGTGCAGCGGAAGTCGAAGCGGTTAGTGATCGCAAATTGATGGCGCTAATCATCAGAGTTTTAAGCGATTGCCCTCGCCGTGGAACTCCCAACTTTTTTAGTACTGAACAGGTAGTGCAAATCGTAGCGCTTGCCTGCGAAAACGCTCAAGCATCGGAGCGTCCTGTGAGTCATTGGAGTGCCAGGGAGTTAGCTGATGAAGCGGTCGAACGTGGCATTGTCGAGAAGATTTCACCCCGGAGTGTAGGGCGTTTTTTAAAAGGAAGCAACTCTACAGCCACATCGCCACCGTTACTGGCTCAACGCTAATCCTGATGACCCCATCCAATTCCGACAGCAGGTAACTTACATCTGTCAATTACACGCTAAAGCCTTAGAGCTTCAGATTGAGTGTTGGTTTAGTATTTTGATGCGACGCTTACTCAAGCGGGGTAATTTTACTTCCACTCTCACAACTCAAGCAGAAAATTCTCGACTTTATTGCTTACTACAATCGCACGATGGCTAAACCTTTTGTTTGGAAGTTTGAAGGCTATCCAGAGGTGGTGTAGACTGGTGGGTTACTTCTGCCGAGCTGGTCTAGTACGCTTGCTAAATGCGATCGCTTTAGGCTTAACTCCAATTAGTCAGCCAGTTAAAGAAACAGTAAAGTTCCCTAGAGAGTAAATTGAAGAAACTGTGAAGCTAGGCATTTTTACTTGCTCTCTAACTATAAAGTTTCGTATAGTTTAAACATTAGAGGAAACCTGTAGACACTTTAACTGACTTGAATTAGGGGATTTACCGATAGCAAGTCTCAAGAATACATCAAAGGATGAAGTGAAATGAATCGAGTAAAAATCCTCAACATCTCCATTGACAACTTGTCAGAGTCAGAACTATTAAAAAAGTTAAACAGCGGTAGTGTTTTTACTCCTAATGTCGATCATCTCATGAAACTACAAGATGATGCAGAATTTTTGAAAGCTTACGATTGCGCTAATTACAAACTCTGTGACAGCAAAATATTATTTTACATCTCCAGGATTTTGGGAACACCACTAAAAGAAAAAATTTCAGGCTCCGATCTGTTCCCGGCTTTTTACGAGTATCACAAAAACAATGAAGATATCAAAATCTTTCTTTTGGGGGCTCGCGAAGGGGTAGCTCTGGAGGCTCAAAAAAAGATAAATTCTAAAATTGGCAGACCCATTATAGTGGGCACTCATTCCCCCTCTTTTGGATTTGAGAAAGATGAGGAAGAGTGCTCGAAAATGATTGAACTGATTAATCAGTCAGGTGCTACAGTTTTAGCCGTAGGGGTTGGTGCCCCAAAACAAGAAAAGTTTATCTGCAAGTACAAAGATAAACTACCAAACATCAAGATTTTCCTAGCAATAGGCGC
>JALYGX010000015.1 GCA_030776905.1 Cyanobacteriota bacterium
CCGTTGAGGGCGGCATAATTGTTGGAACCTGTAGCATTAAACCAGTTGTTGCCAAAACCAATACCCGTAGCCGTCGTGGCGAAAAATGAAGCCGGAACGTTGAGTCGAGCGCCTGCACCAAACACAATTCCCGCCGGGTTCATCAGATATAAATTGGCATTACTGCCACTAACCTGTATGAGACCATTAATGATCGAGGCATCTCCACCTACGACACGACCCAAGATATTTTGAATCGATGGCGTGGAGACAAAGTTAGCAGTTTGGTTAGGGTCAAGACCAAACTTGTTAAAGCTGTGGAAGAGATTGGCTCCATCTCTAGATAACCGACCGCCAGTGATATCGAAGCGATCGCCCTCAGGGGTAACGCTGGTGTTGACGCGATCTCCTGCTGAAGTAATTGATTGTGCCTGCGCTCGGTTTATGCCAATAGCGACTGTCAGGGGAAGTGCGGCAAGCGACAACATCATACCTGCTACGGCTGAACTGATTAGGCTCTGACTCAGTTGTTTAGGGGAAAACTGAGACCCATTTGGCAATGTAGCAACTGACTGCCTAAGCCTGCGACGTTCGATTGCCCGTGCTACAGCCTTATGGGCACGGTGGCTTTGCTCTGCTTGGTGCTGGTGACATATGCTTTCTAAGTGGTTGCGGTAGTAGTACAGTGGCTTCTTGATGCGCCGCACCTCTGTTACCTCGGAGAGTCGCAGGCATAGGTCGTAGTCTTCAACGTATTCTAATGACTCGTCAATGCCTCCTACTCGCTCAAACACTGAGCGGCGTATTAGCCGGAAGTGGAAGGTCATGAATTTGCGTAGAAGCCCATCCTTAGAATACGGAATTTGGCAGCGACTGCCGTAGCCTGTGACTTTACCGTTTGTGTCGATGGCTAAATAATCCGTATAGACAAAGCCTATTTCTGGGTGTGCATCAAGTACAGATGCTGTCTCTTCAATCACTTTGGTGGCGAGGAGGTCGTCACTGTCTACCCAGCCGATGTAGATGCCGCTAGTTTTTGCGATCGCTTTTTTCAGAGCAAGACCCCGCCCTTGATGTTCTGCCGCTACCGCTCGTACCCGCGCATCTTTCTTGGCGTAGTCTTTGGCAATCTCTAGGGAGCTATCTGTAGAACCGTCGTCCCAGATCAGCAGCTCGAAGTCTTGCCTAGTCTGTGCCAGAACACTTTCAATAGCTGCGCTAAGATAACGCTCTCGGTTGTAAACAGTGATGACGAGGGAAACTGGTACTGGCATGATTACCATTGCGATAAAACTCAGAGAGACTGAGGTGGTGAAACGTTGCAATGAACCACTGGTGAAATTCTGTAGCTTTCGCTACATCAGGCGATGAAGATACATTACACCGTCCCTCTGGCTCAGATAACTAGACTTTCAGCGAATCAATCCTGCTGATATTGATAAAAAGAATAAAATTGCCGCTATCACCACTTACTTAAAGTCACTACCGAGGTATACCCACCTACGACACGACCCAAGATATTCTGGTTATACAGACAGTAGGAGCAGTACGAGTCAACGACCAAGCCGATTAGTAAATCGTTACTTTTACTACACAGAGAATTAGTAGAAGCCCTTGACATTTGTCTAGCTGGATTGCTTTATTAGAGCGTATTAAATACTCATCTACAGGCACTCAAGTGGTAATCTAATCGTCTAAAACATTGTTTTGTAAAAATGCTTTTTAACGACGTGAAAACTGTATATTAAAACCAACTTGGTAAAGCGAGCCTATTTAGACTGTTAAGGAAGTGTATAGTGTCCAAAATTGTTTCTATCCACTCGTTTCGAGGTGGAACTGGTAAATCAAACTCAACAGCTAACTTGGCGGCTATCGTCGCCCGTCATGGAAATCGAGTTGGCATCGTTGACACAGACATCCAATCCCCAGGAATTCACGTCCTTTTCGGTTTCAATGAGGAGATGATGAAACACTCCCTCAACGACTACCTGTGGGGCAACTGTGTGATTGAAGAAGCTGCTTATGATGTTACCTCGGTTTTAAAAGACAAAGCCACTAAAAATAGCAAAATTTACCTAATTCCCTCCAGTATCAAAGCTCGCGATATTACCCGAATTTTGCGAGAAGGCTTTGACTTTAATATGCTCAATGACGGGCTGCAAGATCTAATTGATGCCCTCGATCTGGACTATCTGTTCATTGACACCCACCCAGGTCTTAATGAAGAAACGTTACTCTCCCTGACTATTTCTGATGTACTAGTTCTAATCCTACGTCCAGACAATCAGGACTTCCAAGGAACTGCTGTCACGGTAGAGGTGGCGCGGAAGTTGCGAGTGCCTCAGATGTTACTCCTGATTAATAAAGCCCTGCCAGCTTTGGATTTCGATGCCTTGCGGCAACAGGTAGAGAAAATTTACAATGCACCCGTGGCAGGTATTCTGCCATCTTCCGATGAAATGATGCAACTGGCGTCGAGCGATTTGTTCTGCCTGCGCAACCCCAACCATTCCTTGAGTCAGGAGATGGAAAAAGTTGCTAAACAGATTATGCGCTAAGTACAGCACAGGGTAAAAGGTTGGCTAGGGATTAAGCCAAGGATTCAATACTATTGAGAACAAAAAGGAGCGACCTCATCTGAACGCTCCTTTTTCATTATATGTAGTGTTATTCAGGGTCAAATAATTACAAATTGTAAAATTGAACCGATACGATTTAGATCTAAATACTGACCCTATCGCTTAAAAATTCATCAGGAACGGTGTATGTTAGCAGTCCTGAAGTATAGTTTCAATTCAGGTGAGCCTAAAAAACACAAGTTTGGATTATTATTGCGTTTTAAGGTGGGAGGGTGCCTGGGTGTCGATTTAATCTGCCAAGCCTACCCATTGCATTTAATCCTTAATTTTCACAGAGCTACTTAAAGCCCAAGCGAGGAGCAGTATGAGCAGGAAGCCGTTCAATCCTTCAGAAGCCGGGGACACAGGCAGTGAAAGCGATCGCAATCGTAGCATGGTCGATGTTTTAGCGTTGCCTGACTCGGAGCAAGAGCTTGTCACTTGGATGATGCGTCAAAGAGAGGTGAGTTTAGCCGAAGCCGTCGCGCACATGAATCAGGAGGAAGAAGCGATCGCAAAAATGCTCAATTCACTCTCCAGTCAGGGCTTTGTGCAGGAACTGAATGTGGATGGCGAGTTACGCTACCGCACTTATCTTGCTCCGAAAAAAAGTGCCCGCACTGCTCAAAAGCTTTTGCAAGATTTAGATTTTTGATGAAATTGAGAAGGCTGGTAGTTTTGAGCTGTCCTTAAAGTGTTCAGGAGATTTGGTAGTTGCTTTCGTTACTACCGTAGGCTGTGTATTTTCTCAAACAGTTGGGCAACTTTGTCTAAATCTTTATCTCCAGGCGATCGCTCTACGCCACTTGATAAATCAATACCACTCGGTTGCAATTCCCTCAAGGCATCTAAAACGTTATCCGGCGTCAAACCACCAGCCAGTAGCCAAGGGCAGGTGGGACGAAATTGTTGCAAGGTTACCCAATCTAAGGTTTTGCCAGTACCACCTAGCAATTGGGGATGGTAAGCGTCAAGCAGTAGCGTATCCACACACTTAGCGTAAGTAGCTGCTCGATCTAAACACTCTGGCGTTTTCACTCTTAAAGCTTTGACAATTTCGACTCCAGGCAGAGACTGGCGTAGCTTTTCGCAAAACTCTGAGGATTCACTGCCGTGTAGCTGAACTGCACTCAAATTGGTGTCTGCAACAATCTGACAGATTTCCTCAATAGTCGCATCAGCAAACACCCCAATTCGGTCAACCTGCACCAGCAGTTGTTCTACCACTGCCCGGATTTGCCTTGGTGTTACGTAACGGGGAGAGGCTTGCACGCAGATAAATCCTAGTGCTGTTGCTCCTAATTGCGCGATCGCTTTTCCTTGCTCTGGTTTAGTAATGCCGCAAATTTTGACCCGCATAGTCACAATACTCACTCTTCTCTAATCTTTAGTTTTGTAACAAATTAATAGATGAAAATGTTAATTCTTCAAACAACTTGACAAATTTATACCCGTGCTGAGTAGATTATCTAGTTAATCTTGCATGAGATATGACTCATTGAACCTCAATCATTCTCAAGGAAGAAGGGAGAATTACCTTTTTTCGGTAGTCTGTCCTGTAATGAGTCTATTAATGTGCTAATTCGTCACTAGAGGAGAAGAAAACTTGATTGAATCTTTACTAGCAGCGGTGCAGCCGACAGTCGCCGATACTTCGACATGGAGTTGGAGCGGGTCGCTGGTTATGAATATTTGCGTCCTCCTTGGCATCATCATTGCTAGGGTTGGTATTCAGAATAAGGGAAAGGGTCCTAAGCTACCTTTGTTAGAGCCATTTCTGGGGAGAAACTTTGGTCTGCCTGAATTACTCGCAGGCATCAGCTTCGGTCATATCTTAGGGATTGGTGCTATTTTGGGACTGACTAACGTGGGTCTGATTACTTAATAAATCTTGCAAGAAGTCTATTACTGATTTGCATAAGCCCTGAGAGAGGTTACAGTCTTCAACAGACGCCCAGAGAGCGCGACAAACAGTTGCTCAGACTGGGCGTTTTTGTTTTGGCTTAAACCATAATCTATTTGGAGAGGTGGCAAGCTGGGGGAAGCGGAGTTAGCGCATTGCCCTATTTTTATCTAATGCGCCGGGAAGACCCCCACTATAGCTGGAAGGGGTTATATCGAGCCGCTCTTTCGTGTACCCCTGACAGTTTAGCGGTAGGATGAAAGGCGGTTAAAAGAAGAGGTTAGACACCTCTTCTTTTAACATTTAAAGGTTCTGCGTCAGTCAGTAAATCTATTATAATACTGCAATGCTGACCATCACCCACCGCTATCGAATCTATCTAAACTCCACTCAAGAGCAACAACTCATTGAGTGGATGGAAATCTGCCGTGGTGCATTTAACTATGCACTGCGAGAAATAAAAGATTGGAGCGATAGCCGTAAGTGTTTGATTGATAGATGCTCCATTGAAAAAGAGTACATCCTCTCTCCAGAGTTGAAGTTTCCCGGAGAAATTCAGCAGCTTAACAACTTGCCACGAGCGAAGATTGAATTTCCCAAGTTGGGTGAAGTTCCTTCCCAAGTCCTCCAGCAAGCGATTAAGCAATTGCACATCGGATGGAAATACTTTCAAGAGAGAGGGTTTGGCTTTCCCAGATTCAAGAAGTACGGACAGTTCAAGTCGTTGCTGTTTCCTCAATTTAAAGAGAACCCAGTAACAAACTTGCATATTAAGCTGCCCAAGATGGGAGCAATCCCAATCAAAATGCACAGACCTATCCCTACGGGATTCGTGGTCAAACAGGTGAGAATCTTGAGAAAAGCCGACCGATGGTACGCATCTATCTCGTTGCAATGTGATGTCAGTGTTCCCGATCCAACTCCACATGGATACCCTATCGGGGTAGATGTTGGGTTGGAGAAGTTTTTGGCAACCAGTGACGGTGTTCTCGTCAAGCCGCCGAAGTTCTTTAAGAGTCTGCAAAGTAGGCTGAAAGTGCTGCAACGTAGATTGGCGAGATTACAGAAGCGATCTAAAAACTACGAGAAACAACGCATTAAGGTTGCTCGACTTCACCACCAAATTGACCACACTCGGAAAGACTTTCATTACAAACAAGCCCATGCGCTTTGTGATGCTGGTGACATGATTTTCATGGAAGACCTAGATTATCGAACTAGCGCCAAAGGGATGTTTGGGAAACATATGCTTGACGCGGCTTTTGGTCAGTTTAGGAGCATCGTTAAGTATGTGTGCTGGAAGCGTGGAAAGTTCTTCAGCGAAGTTGACGCTAGGGGGACATCTCAGCAGTGTCCTGAGTGTGGTGGTGAAGTCAAAAAAGACCTGAGTGTTAGAGTTCATAATTGTACTCATTGTGGATACAAAACCGATCGCGATGTGGCAGCAGGTCAGAACATCAGAAATCGTGGAATAGCTCTAATTAGTACCGTTGGACAGACGGGAACGGAAACAGCCTGTGCAGACGATCTACCGGGGACTGATGAAAGTCAGTCTAGACAAGTGTCGAAAACCCGTAAGGGAGTAACCAGGAAACCTAAGAAGTGATTCTTGGGAAGCCTACACCATAATCTTCGATTTGGTGTAGGAGGATGTCACAAAAGTCGCCTTAATTGCGCTTGCTGTTGTTCATAGAGTTTAGTGAGACGCGCGATCGCATCTTCAGTGTATCGTTGACCTTCCCGCGAAATGGCTGACCAAACGGCATCAAGTGTTTTCAAATCTCGGCAGGAGCGAATTAATGTGCTGCAAGCAGCAATCCACTGTTCGAGTTTGCGGTAGAGTCGTGAAGTAGCCGCCAATGCCTGCGATATGCACCCAGAGGACGTGCGCCCATTTTTCCCATCGCCAAACTCGGTTGGGGTTGGTTTTGAGGTATTTGGCAAGTTGTCGGCGGGTAATGACAAAGGTTTCGGGGTTGATGCGACGGCGCAGAACGTTCATGGCTGTTTTAAGGTAGGTGCAGTTTGGCGGCGACAGTTACGACCCCCCAACAGGGTTAAAAAGGGGGCTAAAAGTCTTTTCCCCTCTTGAAAAGGGGGTTAGGGGGGATCTACTTCTGATTCATCCGGCGACATATCAAAAACGATTTCGTAGGGAATGTTTGGGGTTAGCTGTCGGAGGATTTTCATATGGGATTCGGCATCATTGCGGCGACGACATCGGGCGACAATACGCCGTTGCATATTGGGTAGAGGACGGATGATGCACCACGGATGCAGCTTTTCAAAGTAGGTCATGTTAGCGAAGCGAGACGCGCTAGCGTCCTGCCCTCCTACTGAGACTTGCAGGTTGCTTTTTTGTGGTGCTTTGAATGATATTTGCAATCGTGTGGCGGCGGGTGTCGTTGTTGTGTGGGTGAAGTACCCAGGCGTTGATGGGGGCGGGTTGATAGGTGAGGAGGTAGAAGTCGTCAGGGGTGACGATGACTTTCCAGACGGGTTGCTTGGGTTGTTTGCGAAGTCGATACCCGCGTTTGTGGAGTGCTGCGCGAATGTCAGCAACTTCCTGCGCGACTCGGAGTGCTTCGGTCGCTTTAGACTTTTTCATTGGTATTCTATTAGTACGTTATGACTGGCGATTGCCCCGCGAGCGGTTTGTGCTCCAGGCAATTGCTTTTTTTGTTCTGTAAATACAGGTCTATACTATAGCTTTAACAATTGTGCGTCAACGCTTAATTTTAAACGCTTGAGCGTCCAGTCTCTAGTTCTGGTACATAAATGCTCATAAGCTGATGGTCATGTACCGGGTAAGAGTTAGAGTTAAAGAGCTTTGTCAGGAAAAGGACTGGAGCCTCAACGAATTGAGTCTACGTTCTGGTGTCACCTATAGTACTGTCCGGCGCTATGCGATGCAGTCCCTAGGCAAGGTAAATATGGATGCTATATGCAGAATTAAGGAAGTATTGGGTTGTTCTTGGGACGAATTACTTGAGGTGCAAGGGGATAACTCTTTCGATGAGTGAGAGTGATAAATCTTACTCAGTTTCTTCAATTTCTAGCTCTGGAAACTCTCCGCGTCTCATTCGAGTGATATAGTCCTGAGCATCCATTCCTCCTAGATGATTAGGTGCTATTCCAGCAAATTCCATAATATTACGACGTGGTTTGCGTTTAATTTCGCAACGTCGTAGTTTTTGTGTTAAGTGGGCAATTAGATGCAATTGCTCATCAGGTGTGAGAGCATCTGCTTGTTTCATCACCTCAAGTAATTCTTTCGACATCTTATACATTTGGGTTCATCCTGTTCTATATCAGTATGACTTTTAGGGGGAATTGTTCATCTGTATAGAGACGTGCCGCTGTTCAGGCTTCCTAGTTCTTTCAAATTGCTTCTTCAATTTCCTCTGGCTGTGCATCAGCATAAGCCCAGAAGCCCAGACATTTACCAAATCGGCAGCACTAAGATGAGGATAAAAGTCTAAAAGTTCGGCATCACTCCAACCTTGACGACGATAACTTTCCATTAACCAAACTGGAATTAGAGTCTTAGCAATACAGGCATTACCACCACACACGCCAAGAGTTTTTGTAATTCCTAAGGAGGCGTCTTACATTTTGGTTAAAACCATCCTCTATGCTGGTATTGAGAGGCGTTATACGTCGAAGATTGGGGAAAATCTAATGCAGGCAAATTGGCGAATCGGGTCTTTATTCGGAATCCCATTCTTTTTAGACCCGTCGTGGTTTTTCATTTTAGCGTTCGTAACCCTTATCAACGCTCAGAATTTTGCTACTAGGTTAGGACCCGTTGTGGCAGGGAGTACTGGGTTTATAATGGCGCTGTTGCTATTTGCCTCAGTCGTTTTGCACGAACTGGGTCACAGTTTAGCGGCGCGATCGCAAGGCATCAAAGTCAATTCCATTACCCTCTTTGTCTTCGGCGGTGTGGCGTCTATCGACCGAGAATCTAAAACTCCCGGTGGTGCCTTTCAAGTAGCGATCGCAGGACCCGCCGTAAGCTTAAGTTTATTTTTGCTATTTTATCTATTATCTAAGGCGCTACCCTTCTCTGGCGTGGGACAGCTCATCACCTCAGATCTGGCAAACATTAACCTGGTTTTAACGTTATTTAATTTAATTCCAGGTTTGCCCCTCGATGGGGGGCAAGTTTTAAAAGCTGGCGTGTGGAAGCTCACTGGCAACCGATTTCAGGGCGTTCGTTGGGCAGCCAAAACTGGCAAAATATTGGGAGGTTTAGCGATCACATTCGGACTCACACTAGCGCTATGGAACCTACGGACGGGTGAATTCTTAGGCGCAATGTGGATCGCCTTAATCGGTGGATTTGTTTTCCGCAATGCCAACACCTACGACCGATTGACGACTCTCCAAGAAGCCTTACTCCAGCTTGTTGCTGCTGAGGCGATGACTCGTGAGTTTCGGGTAGTAAATGCCTCTCAGACATTGCGCTCCTTTGCCGACGAGTACATCTTGGCAGACACTCATACGCCAATGCCTTACTATGCAGCAGAAGAGGGACGTTATCGCGGTCTAGTTGCTGTTGAAGATTTACATTTTGTAGAACGCAGCCGTTGGGAAACCCAAACCCTAGAGAGTATTGTGCACCCCTTGTCGGAAATTGCCACAGTTGAGGAAAGAACATCGCTCTTAGAGGTAATTAATACTCTAGAAGCTCGTCAACTCAATCGTCTGACTGTTCTCTCTCTAGCCGGAACTGTCGCTGGAGTCATCGATCGAGGCGACATTGTCCGTGCTGTTGCCCAGAAGCTAAATTTACCCATGCCCGACGGCGAAATTAAGCGCACCAAAGCAGAAGGCACTTATCCTCAAGGATTACAACTACAAGCGATCGCACGAGCAACAACTGAGTAGTTCACCCAAAAGTCCTGAGGTGACACTACTGTATAACTGAAAATGACTATAAACTCGGTTGCGCCAAAATCGCTTGCCACTCCTCATCTGATAAAGGCTTCTTTACAAATCGGACACCAAAACAATCGGCGGCAGCATTAGTTAGAGCATCCACTACCGTGTGAATGAGTACTTCTCCCCGTTGAGGAATGGCTAGATTAACTGGAGGCGGTGCGGCTTCACCAAACACCTTTGTAAATAGCCGGGAATCCGGCTCTAAACGCATGGAGCCATGCTGCAAAACTGCCTTGCCACGTTGTAGTTGAGCACTACCAATAAGTTTATAACCATCAGCACAGACTAAATCGGCACCCGTCGCCGTGCCAAAACAGTTGGGATTATGAGCATACTCTCGTCCAGCTAAACCGTAGTGTAGAGAGATACCAAGCGATCGCCAACCTTGAATCAAAAACTCACAAATTTGTTGGTAAGTTTCAAGGCGCTTGCCAGCCAGTCCAGACGTAACCACCATATACGTCAAATCTCCCTGATGCAGCACCGCGCGTCCGCCGGTGGGACGCCGCACCAACTCTACTGGCGTTCGTTGCCAAGTTAGCTGCTGCCAAGAAGCGGGCCACCGACGTTGATGATACCCTAGGGAAATTGTTGGTGATGCCCAGGTATAAAAGCGCAAAACTGGAGGATGCTTTCCCCTTTGGTGCTGCTCCAGTAGCCACCGATCAATTGCCATCTGAATCGACCCGGACGCTGACAGTAATGGAATCAAACGCCAAGACGAGTTAAGACTTTGGGTTGAGTTGTTTTGCAAATCCCAATCTCCAGGTATCTCAGGCTCCGGATAAGGGCTTAAATCTCCAGGCTTTAGGCAGCGCCAAACTCAGTTTGTAAGGCATCGTCGTTGTCATCCGCGATCGTTGCTACTACGGTGATGGCGCGAGAAATTTCTCCAGGCGACAACTCAGCTACCGTTCGCGACGATAACACCACGACTTGATTATCGACAATCGCAAAACACGATTCAAACGTGTCAGACCAATTCATTTCCAAAAGCTTGCGCATCAACTGCGGCTCATTCTTCGCTGGTAACGGAAGCACGGAAGACCAAACCGTGAAAGTGTCATCATCAGTGGAACCAGTAAGTTGTACGAAGACTTCAACACTACCGTACTTAAATTTCCATAAGTAGCCCTCTTCGTTCTGGCTCACCATCGCCGTGTTGTCTTGATCCAAGCTAGAGATGACCGTCTCAATAATCTCCACATGGTTAACAGTGGTGGCATCTTCGATTAGCTCAGTGGTAACGATATCTGCGGTTGAGAAGCTTTCTGTGGAGACTGTTTCAGGGTTTGGTTGTTGGGTAGTCATAGGCGTCGCTTGTTTACTCCGATGCAGATTTGCTCAAGACCCAGTATCACCCGTGGATGACCTTCTTGGGAGGTAGTAGTTGCCCTAATCAGTTGAGAAATTAACGAAAAATTAAACTGGCAGGGATAAGCAACCGTCACCTCTTTTATGTTGTTTTGTAAAGCCGTTCATCCAAGGGAAACAAAGTTTTCTTGTATAGGAAACAGCTTACTCAAGTACACCATAGGGTAAGGGCACGACAATATCGTGCCCTTACCAACAAGCTGTATAGTACTCGATTGAAAACAGCTATAGACGGTTGCTTTCCACAACCGCCTCGTTACTCGTCACTCAGCACTCATAGTTGAGGTTTATGAGCAACCCAGTACTTGCTCATAAAGTGGTTCTCTGTCGTAATATTCCGGAAGCCTGCTGTCTCCAGACGTTCTACCAAATCATCAGTCGTGTAGTGTCTGTAGTATGGCTCGTGGAACATCGCTGGGAAGTTTTCCATCAGTGGCATCAATTCTGGAGCATCGATCGCCTGAATTGAGTCACAGATGATAAACACTCCTCCCGGTTGAGTCACCCGGAAACATTGCTCAATCACACGCTGACGCGCCGCAGGCGGCAGTTCGTGGAAGAGAAACACGGAAGTAACGGCATGGAAATAGTTATCCCGGTAAGGTAGTTCCTCAGCATTTGCCTGCATCAGTTGCGGCAATTCCCCAGGAATCTCAGACAACAACTGGTTTGCCTTACGTAGGTAAGCGGGTGACAAATCCGTACCATAAAGAGAAGCTTGAGGCAGAGTTCCCCGGATAAATCTTAGAGTACGACCCGTTCCGCAAGCAATATCCAAAGCCCGGATTTGGTGAGATGGAACTGAATCAAATGTTTTCAACCCTTGTTTTAAGGGAGCAAGGATTCTCCGGCGCATCGCATCAGCGGAACCATTAAAGAGAATTTCTACCTGCAAGTCATACAGATTGGCTGACATATCACTCAAGTAGCCATCTGTCTGATGATGAAAGTTTTGCACGTAGTAGCTGGGATAACCTTCTGTCTGAATCTCCGGTGAGAAGTCGTGATATTTCCTCTGATTGACTCGTTCCCACATTTTTGGCAGATCCATCCAGACTACTGGATAGTAGCGAAAGAAGTCTTCCCAAGGGTTATCAAACAGCAACGTCGTCGGATACACACCCCGCTCTGCATCCTGCCAATCAGTTTCGAGAATCTGGTTGAGCCTTTTTTGAATTTCTCCTAAAAGCTTTGGCTCAATCGGTTTAGTTTGTAACTCATTCACAGGAGGATGAATGAGATTCAGCAGTTGCGAACTAATGGTCTTGTGAGTAAGACCAAATAAGCTTTTGCCCTGCTGAAAAGCCTGATAAGTTAGCTTAGTTAAAGTGTCAGACATGGAAATTGCTAGGCTTGCTCTAATCCGTTACTCGGTATTGTAAACAATTGTAACGAACAAAGACGAAATGATGCCCAATCTAAAGGCAGAGTTAGTGGGAGAGATAGGGAGCAGCAAGTAACAACTTTGAATAGTATTTTTTAGCAAGTGCCGAAGCTATGGGATAAAAAAGCCACCTCTAGAGGTGGCTGATGCTTTTTGTATTGCTAATCGCTGAGATTAACAATCGTAGTAGAGAGCAAATTCATAGGGATGAGGACGCAGACTCATGGGAATAACTTCGTTGTCTAACTTGTAAGTAATCCAAGTTTTGATGAAGTCTTCCGTGAACACACCCGGTTCCGTCAAGAAGGCATGGTCATTCTCTAGTGCTTCCAACGCAGCCTGTAAAGATGCTGGGGTAGAAGGAATCTTGCTCAATTCTTCTGGCGTGAGGTCGTAGATATCCACATCAAGGGATTCACCCGGCTCAATTTGGTTCTTGATGCCATCTAACCCAGCACAGAGCATAGCGGCAAACGCCAGGTAGGGGTTAGAAGTCGCATCCGGACAACGGAACTCCAGGCGCTTCGCCTTGGGATTCGTACCAGAAAGCGGGATACGGATTGAGGCAGAACGGTTACCTTGAGAGTAAGCCAAGTTCACAGGTGCTTCAAAACCTGGCACCAAGCGCTTGTAAGAATTAGTTGTTGGGTTGGTCAATGCCAACAGTGCTGGAGCGTGCTTGAGAATACCACCAATGTAATGCAGAGCCATTTGACTCAAGCCAGCGTAGCCATCACCTGCAAATAGGGGTTGTCCATCATTCCAGATGGACTGGTGGGTGTGCATCCCAGAACCGTTGTCGTTAAACACTGGTTTGGGCATGAAGGTGACAGTTTTACCGTACTTCTTAGCAACGTTCTTGATGACATACTTGTAAGTCATCAACCAGTCAGCCGCCTGCACTAAAGTACCAAATTTAAAGCCCAGTTCACACTGTCCACCAGAGGCAACTTCATGGTGATGCTTTTCAATCGGCACACCGCACTTTGCCATCGTCAGCAGCATTTCGGTTCGCATATCTTGCGAGGTATCCGTCGGAGCAACTGGGAAGTAACCCTCTTTGTAGCGAGGCTTGTAACCCAGGTTGCCGCCTTCTTCTTTCTTGCCAGAATTCCAACGACCTTCTATGGAGTCTACGTGGTAGTAGCCTTCATGCTGGTTTTGGTCAAAGCGGACATCATCAAAGATGAAAAACTCCGCCTCTGGACCAAAGAAGGCTGTGTCACCAATGCCAGTGGAAATTAGGTAGTCTATCGCCTTTTGAGCAATTGTGCGGGGGTCGCGGCTGTAAGGTTCACCTGTCCGAGGTTCCACAATGCTACAGATTACACTGAGGGTCGGCTCTGCCATGAAGGGGTCAATCCAGGCTGTTGTCGGGTCGAGTACCATTGCCATGTCTGACTCATTGATGGCTTTCCAACCCCGAATGCTAGAACCATCGAAAGGTACACCTTCCGTAAAGCTACTTTCGTCGATTTGGTTTTGGAATACCGAAAGGTGCTGCCAGATCCCTGGCATATCGATGAACTTTAGGTCAATAATCTGGATGTTATTTTCTTGGACGTAGTTCAGAAATTCTTGGGGGCTTTGGAACATTGGATGGACTCCTTAATCTCTAAAAAATCTAAAGCTCCAGGGAACGGTTTAAACAATTCAACGATAAGCACCAATAGTCGATGAATCGGTCAAGGAAGGCACAACTAGGACATTTAGGATTTGAGCTGGCACAGGGACGGCTTGCAGGATTGTGACCCAGAGATAGACAGCTAGTGTCCTCTAAGGAATAGTTACTAACTGTTTTTGATATCTAAATCAGCCATGAAGGTGCGATCGCTATGACGACATAGTCTGGAGAAAGCTCACTCTCAATCCAATAGGTTGCGCTGTACTGACTCATCCTATGGATTGAAAGTAGCCATTTATGTATCAAGCGCTACAGAATCTCCTTTGCTGATTCTGCGTGCGGCAATAAAATTTAAAAATGTAACAAAATTTACCAAATACAGTCAAATGCATTAATCAAGACTTAGAGTTGTATCAGAAGCTACGTTTTATCCGGGGGAAGTATGGTGTCTAATTACAATGCTGATAATTTTGACCAGCAAGAGGCTCTTAGATACCGACCGGGACAGCGGGTAGAGCTAACAGCTAGTCCTGGCGTGGTAGATGTCATTGCTGAATATGACCCGATGATGGTGCCTCCTATCTGGTTAGCCAATGACCCCAAACCACGATACCCCCATGAGTTGAACTTGCTCACCGTACCAGTTAAAGGCATTAGTTGGTTGAGATTATCAAATCGTAGTGCAGTTAAGCATCCAGTTCGACGTAAGTGCGATCGCTTGGCAATTAGTTCTAAGTAGTTGGCGAATATCCCGCCTAAGCCCTAGTAGTGCTATGAAAAAGTTGCCTGAGGCTCGACACTCAGCACAGGCTACCTCCTCACGCTTGGCTCTAGTACTACGCTAACAGCACTTAAGTCTCGTAGGCATCAAGCGAAAATATAAAATCACAAATCTAAAATCAGCACAAGCCTATGTGATTATTAATAGTAGGCTTACGTAAATCTTATGATTACTGGCATAGCAGCCTACGCACGCTCCCTTAACCTACATTGGGTAGAGAGTAAGGCTAAGTCAGGTGTAAGCTCTCAATAGTATAGAGATTTGCAGATTGTTGTTGGGAGAACAATTTAATGCGGGATGCAGTCACAAACCTGATTAGGAATTATGACGGCACGGGTCGTTACCTGGATCGCAATGCGATCGATTCATTAAAGTCTTACTTTGAAACTGGGACAGCAAGGGTCACAGCCGCAGGTGCGATTAACGGCAATGCTGCCTCAATTGTCAAGCAAGCCGGGTCGCAGCTATTTGAAGAACTGCCGGAACTAATTCGACCGGGTGGCAATGCCTACACGACTCGCCGCTATGCCGCGTGTCTGCGGGATATGGACTATTACCTACGCTATGCCACTTATGCGCTAGTTGCGGGTGATACCAACGTGCTAGACGAGCGGGTTCTGCAAGGTCTACGGGAAACCTACAACTCCTTGGGAGTGCCCATCGGCCCAACAGTTCGCGGCATCCAGATTATGAAAGACATCGTTAAATCAATGGTGGCAGAAACTGGTGTAGCGAATACTGGGTTTATCGATCAGCCGTTTGACCACATGACTCGTGAGTTGAGCGAACAGGATATTTAAGCGCCGACTGAACGGAATCAAGCGATCGCGTCTTTAACAAGTAGGATGCGATCGCTTTTTTGTGAACAGAGAATCAGGGACTGAAAAGAACAAAGCCATCCTCCCCCTTAAATTCCCAATTCTCACCTCCTTTTTTGCATAAGTCCTCCACCTCTGGGAAATAGAGAAAATCGAAAGCGGTTAATTGAGGACTTTAATCCTATGCAACTAAGGCAAATTGGACTAACGGCATTAGTGACGCTCTTGGCTGGTGTCTCGGCTCCAGTCTCTGCCCTAACAGCCAAAGAGTACGCTCCAGAAGCTCGTCAGGCTAATCCCCAACACTTGCAACTGGCGGCAAACCAGTTGGCAGAAAGCCAGTCTGATGAGTTAAACCAGTGGTTAAAGCAGGGAGATTCCCTATTAGATAAGGATAACTATACAGAAGCGCTGAAAGCTTACGAACGGGTAATCCGCATTAATCCCAGTAGTGCAGAGGCTTGGGGAGGTCGTGGAGAGGCGCTGTATGGATTGAAGCAGTACCAAGACGCCATCGCTGCCTATCAGCGGGCAGTTGACCTCAATCCTAAACTCCTAGCTGCCTGGGTAGGCTTAGGAAATGCGTTGGATGATGCAGGTAAGTCGGAGGAAGCATTGAGAGCTTACGAGCAGGCGCTTCGTCTCAACTCCAACAGTGCAATTGTCTTGTATAACCAGGGAATAACCCTAGGGCGATTGAAACGCTACGAAGAAGCGATCGCTGCCTATGATAAGGCGGTTCGTATCAATCCTGACTACGAGAGCGCTTGGTACAATCGAGGCAATGACCTCGCTCGGTTAAACCGCTACGAAGATGCTATTGCTTCCTATAACCGGGTACTCAGCATTAACCCTAACATGGAAAGGGCTTGGATGAACCGAGGTCTTGCTCTAGAGACACTGAAGCGCTATGAGGAAGCCTATAACTCCTTTGAAAAGGTAGTGAAACTCAATCCCAATCAGGTGATTGGCTGGTTTAAGCGAGGC
>JALYGX010000016.1 GCA_030776905.1 Cyanobacteriota bacterium
CCAATGGTGGAATTAAGGTGAATAATGCTACAGTTGCAATACCGGATGTTGCTGCTGATAACAGTATTATCCACATCATCAACCCAGTGTTGATTCCTGCATAAGTAAACGCCTAGATAGTCTTAGCTATCTATGGAGTAGTAACTCCCTATAGTGACTGCTCTACGTTGCAAGAACTCAGAACTGAGACTTTCCTTGCTTTTCATGTTGTAGTTAACCAAATAGCCCCATTAATAAAACAATATTCTGTCATCTTGTAGGGGAAGCAAGAAGAAACTAGTCACCTTTTGGTTAGCGCCGCTATGAGGTTAGCGGATTTTTTACCACTTGTTACAGATGAAATCCTGATTGGAGCTGCCATACATCTAAATAATGGATTTCCTAGTAATCTTCCATCCCTCCAAACACTGCGAATACTCGTTATAGACAAGGATATTGATTCCTGCGATTTGATGACGCTGCTGCAACCCTATGGAGTGGAAGTGCAAGAGGCATTTTTAGTCCAACAAGCTCTGCCAATATTTATGCAATGGCAACCGGATGTTCTCGTGAGTGAAATTGCCTTGCCTAAGGAAGATGACTATGCCTTGATTCGTCAAGGGACAACACTCACGAAAAAGCGAGAGGAAAAGGTGTTAGCTATTGCTTTATGCAACTGAACAGACGCATCAACGCGCCCTCTCAGGTGGGTTTGGCCTGTGGTTCACCAAACCCCTGAATGTTGATGAATTTGTTGCTGTACTTGGCTGTTTCGCGATTTACAAACAATCCTCCTACGCAATCTGTCTCTGGCAGCAGCGTTTTGCTATCGCTCAAGAGATTTTGAGTAATATTCCGAGACATAGCGATCTAAATATCGAAAAGCATTTATGTCCGACAGTTCCAAGTTAGCCTCACCTTTTTTGAAACTCTACCAACAAATCAATGTAATTTCGTTCTGGAGATTTTGATCATGTCATTTACCATCGATTCAGCTCGGTCAATTTTCCCTGATACTCAAGTCGCTGATGCGGTTCCAGCTACAGTTGAATCCTTCAACCAACTCAGCGCTGAGGATCAGTTGGCTTTACTCTGGTTTGCTTATACCGAGATGGGAGTTACAATCACTCCCGCTGCTATGTCGGCAGCCAACATGATCTTCGCAGAAAACACCCTGAATCAAATTAAGCAGATGCCTGCTTTGGAGCAAGCGCAAGTGATGTGCGATCTGGTTAACCAGACTGACACTCCCATCTGCCGTACCTATTCGTCTTTTGGCATGAATGTCAAGTTGGGCTTTTGGTATCAGTTAAGCGAGTGGATGAAACTCTCCATCGTTGCTCCGATTCCAGAAGGCTATAAACTGTCTGCGAAGGCATCAGATGTGCTCGAAGCCATCCGTCAGCTTGAAGGAGGACAGCAACTGAGCGTGTTACGGGATATTGTCGTCAACATGGGATATTCCCCAACTGGCGGTACTCAAAAAGTTAAAGAACCTGTTGTTCCACCTAAAGATTTCGCATCCCGAATTAAGGTCAACATTGAGGGCATCGACAACTTGACAGTGTTGAGCTACATGGAGAACATGAACGCCTTTGACTTTCCGGCGGCTGTGGAGTTGTTTGCTGAAGATGGTGCCCTGCAACCCCCTTTCGAGAAGCCAATTGTAGGTCACGAGAACATCCTCGCGTATATGCGTGAAGAATGCTACGGACTCAAGCTGATACCAGAACGGGGGGTATCTGAGCCAGCCCAAGGAGATTTTACTCAGATTAAAGTGACGGGTAAAGTGCAAACTCCCTGGTTTGGTGAGAGTGTTGGCATCAACCTAGCATGGCGGTTCTTGCTCAATCCTCAAGGCAAGATTTTCTTGGTGGCAATTGACGTGCTGGCATCTCCCAAGGAACTGCTGCACTTGGGCTTGGTTCGGTAGAACGCTTAAGGGTCGAGTGTTTTAAACAACACATCTAGAACATTGATTTTATTTTTTTGAAGGAGTTTGTTAATGAGTATTCTCATGCAGTTGATTGTGAACGCGGACGCCGAGGTTCGCTATCCCACCCCTGGGGAGTTAGAGCAGATGAAGAGCTTTGTCATGAGTGGCGATCGCCGTCTGCGCCTTGCTCAATCTCTAACACAAAGCCGGGAACGTATCGTTAAGCAATCTGCAAACCAGCTATTCCAAAAGCGCCCAGATCTTGTCTCTCCGGGTGGCAACGCCTACGGCGAGGAAATGACGGCGACTTGCTTGCGGGACATGGATTACTATCTGCGCTTAATCACGTACAGTGTCGTGGCTGGTGATGCTACACCGATGCAAGAGATTGGGGTGATTGGTGTTCGTCAAATGTACAACTCCCTCGGCACTCCGATTGAGGCTGTTGCTGAAAGCGTCCGTGTGATGAAGAATGTCGCCACTTCGATGATGTCCTCAGAAGACGTAAGCGAAGTTGGGGTTTACTTCGACTACCTAATTGGTGCCATGCAGTAGAACCAGAACCTTTCCCGATGGGTTGGGGATTTCAAGTCTGTGAGACATACATCTGGCTGAAATTCCATCAAGTTGGCAGGTGAGGGAGGTGAATGATGCCACAGTCTCAACACGCGATGTTGAGGCTGATAACGGTGTCATCCATAGCATTAACACCCTATTGATTCCTGCCTAAGTAAATAGATAGCTAGCGAATACTCTTGGAGAATCGTGATGACAAAAGAAAAAAAAGGCAACAAAGAATCCAAAAAGCCCAAAAAGGAATCTGATGGGACTAAGAAGCAAAAGAAAGACCCCAAGAGATATGACGGGATGTAATATCAAGTCTGCCTAATCGCTGACGATAAGAGTAACTCTTGTGCGGCCTGGTGTGCTTGCTCATTCATCATGTTGATGTAGCTTTCACTGGATAAAAGAGCCAAGCCATAGATCAAAGGTAAGGAAGGGTTGCAGAAGCCCTAAAATACTCAACCCTCTAAGGGAGCGGCACTAGCTTTAAATGCCCGGATCGGATAGCCTTCATATTGTTAAGGTAATGTAAGGCAATGCAAGAACTAGGCTATGTTGGAGCCACCCGAACAATTTCCCGTGCTGGGGTTACCAGTACACCTATTAGATGACTATGACAGTTGGCTGGGGACTCGTCTACGCCAGAGGTCGGGCAGTCATGTGGTAACACTGAATGCAGAAATGGCGATTCAGGCAGAACACGATGACGATTTAGCCAGCATTATCCGAAAAGCCGAACTGGTAATTCCAGATGGTTCTGGGGTAATACTTTATTTGTGGCTCCACGGTCGCCGACAGCGTCGTTGTCCGGGAATAGAACTGGCTGAGTCGGCAGTGCGACAGGCTGGGAAATTAGGAGAATCTTGCCCAGTTTTTTTCTATGGAGGTGCGCCTGGGATAGCACAGAAAGCTGCCCAGATTTGGCAACAACAGCTTCCGGAACTTGCTCTTGCTGGGATTGAAGATGGCTATCTCTCACCGGAAGCCGAACAAGAATTAAAGGTAACTCTGAAAACCAAGCAACCTAGGCTGATTTTAGTCGGCTTGGGTGTCCCGCGTCAGGAGTTGTGGATTGCCCAGCATCGCTACTTGTGCCCCGATGCGATTTGGATTGGTGTGGGGGGTAGCTTTGATATCTGGGCAGGGGTTAAATCCCGTGCGCCAGTTTGGTTACGGGACAATCATCTGGAATGGCTTTATCGGCTGTATCAAGAACCTTGGCGCTGGCGACGGATGATGGCTTTGCCGCAGTTTGCTCTCAAAGCGATCGGTCAGCGTTTGGCTTAGAAGCCATAGAAAACTTATACTCACTCATCATGCATTAATTGATTGCTTTTCTATGACCACAGTCTTAAGTCGTCCCAGTGATAGCCAAACTTCCCAGCGAGTTGCTCCAAATGCCCCAGACGCCCAGAGGCAGGTGATGGTCAAGTTACAGGACGTAACAAAAACCTATCCCAACGGCAGCCGGGGCTTGTTTAGCGTCACTCTGGAAGTGAAGCAGGGGGACTTCTTATTTGTGACAGGCCCTTCTGGTGCTGGTAAGTCAACGTTGCTGAAGCTGCTTTATGGCGCGGAACGTCCGAGTTCTGGAGAGGTGATTATTGATCGATTCAACGTGGGGCAGCTACGAGGCGATCGCTTATCGTTGCTGCGTCGTCGCATCGGCATTGTTTTTCAGGACTATAAACTGATTCCGACGCGAACCGTGACAGAAAATATTGCCTTTGTCCTGTGGGCACAAGGCTTCACTCGTAAGGAAATTCAGCGACGCCTTCCACCCACCCTAAAGCTAGTAGGTTTGCAACACAAAGCGGATTGTTTTCCAGAGCAACTCTCAGGTGGAGAACAACAACGGGTAAGTCTCGCTCGTGCAATTGTTGGCACACCGCCAGTCTTGCTGGCAGATGAACCAACTGGCAACCTCGACCCAGATAATTCTCGGCAGGTATTAAAGATTCTCAAAAAACTGAACGCGATCGGTGCAACAGTGATTGTCACGACCCATGATGAACAACTGGTGCAAATGTCAAATCAGCCAGTTGTCCAGCTACGAGAGGGTCGTTTGCACCCAAGTTTTTAATCGAGACAACTCTCTAAGGGATTAAAAAAACCGCTCTGCTAGGGCGGTTTTTTATTGTCTGTACCTGTGTCTTCACACAAGCTTTAAAAAAAATCGATTTTTTTTTAAGCATCAAACAAGAATTTCTTAAACCATTAGTTTTTCTGAAGAGATTTCATAGGATATGAGCATAAGGAACGAAAGTTTAACTCACTCAATAACTTCAGCTCGCAAATCTAAAACTTCTTACTTTGTTCTAAGTTTTTGTTCAAACTCTACCTGTATTTCCCAGACTAAGGATTTTTACGATGATGATGCACTCTCAAGTAAATCTATTCAAATCAAACCCTTGGGAAGAGTCCTTAAGCAAAATCTCAGAACTACCTATAGTAGGGAATCGAGTGTTACAGCTACAAGTTACTCAACTGAGTGTACAGCAACTCAAGCAGCTCCTCGACCAAAACGCTTCCAACATTTTGCTGATTGATGTTCGCTACAAAAGTGAATACGATATGGCTCACCTTCCCGGAGCCGTTTTAGTTCCCATGCCAGAAATTAAGAGCGGAAAAGGGATTAGCAAAATCAAGAAATTGCTCGAAGAAAAGCGTCAAGCTAATCCAGGTACTGAACCTCACTTGATTGTCATGTGCAAGGCAGGTGTGCGCTCCGCCAAAATGCTGCTAATACTCAAGGAAGCAGGCATTACTGGTAGCAATCTTACAGGTGGTATTCACGCTTGGAGCCAAGAAATTGACCCATCTATTCCACAATACTCAATTCAGGATATCTATGAATTTCAGCCTTTTCTCGCCGCGCAACGCTCAAGGAAGCAACGCTGGTTGACTGGTGGTGGTTTAGCCGTAGCCTCATTCGCCGTTGCCGCTGCCATCACTATGCCTCACTCCTCAGATTTAAAAAGAGCGCAGCTTCAAGCAGATGTGTCCTTAGGGCATGTCTCGAATTTAACGAAACTTTCGACCAAGTAAGGATTTAATACCACGCCACTTCTGCTTGTGTACGTTAACGAAGGAGTAGTTTCGCCAAGTCTCGTCGTAGTCGTAAAAGTCGAGCTTGACGATCGCATCTACCTCGGATGATGCCTCTACAGAAAGTTCTCGAACTGACTTTCCATCCAGGTTATTCACAAATACCCCTATCCAGGTAGCCATAGGATTATTTAAATTCTTTCAAATACTCTATATTTTCCAGGGTAACAATAAGGCTAGAAAGTGAGATGAACCCCGATTGAAAGATTTAGACTCGCCTAAGTTGGGGGAGTAGCAATCACAACAGTAGTTCCCATTTTAACCAAGGACAATACCGCAACATCAGTGGGGCGAACCAGTAGAAGCGGTTTCCAACGATTCTTGTTTGAGAATGACTTGCCGACGCTTCCGCAATGGCTTCTTGCCTCCCGGAAACTCGTGCAGCAGGATGTAGAAGCACGGAATAATAAACAACGTTAGAAGCGTTGCTAGAGATAAACCCGAAAACACGACGACACCCAAAGGTTGCAGAAACTCCGAGCCTTCGCCAATTCCCAGTGCTAGGGGGAACAATCCTAAGACAGTGGTAACGGTAGTCATCATAATCGGTCGCAGACGTTGGGGGGCAGCTTTCAGGATGGCTGTATACCGATCAATGCCCTCCTGTTCGCGGATTTGGTTCGCCAGCTCGATCATGATAATGCCAATATTGACTACAATTCCCACCAGTAGCACTGCACCCACTAGCACGGTTGCCCCGATCGCGGTTTGGGTAACGTAAAGCCCAAAAAGCCCACCCGCAAGGGCAAGGGGTACTGTGAACATGATCACTAAAGGGTCAATGATCGAGTTGTACTGTATCGCCATCACGATAAACACCAAGAACGCCGCTAATCCTCCTAAGAGTTTCAGGGCATCTTGCAGTTGCTGATTGGTTTGGGCGGCGGAACTGGGTAGCACACTGACGCCATCGGGTAAGTCTAAACTTGCTAGCACAGTATTAGTTTGAGCGAGCGCTTGACTCAATGTTGCTCCTTCAGCCAAGTTTCCGGCAATCAGGAAAACCTGCCGTTGATTAATCCGCTGAATTTCACCAGGAGTTTGACCTTCTTCAATCTTGGCAACATCTCCCAAACGGATTTGGCGATTGTTGCTGACAAATAAAGGCAACTGCTCTAACTGTCCCGGACGCTGCACCCTTGCCCGATCAAGCTGCACTCGCACATCGACTAAGCGATCGCCCCGTTGTAGTTGAGTCGGCACTGAACCCTCAATCGCTGTCTGGACGGTGTCTCCAATCTCCTGTGCCGTTAGATCGAACTGAGCTACACGCTCCCAGTCCGGTCGAATCTGTACTTCCGGTTGCCTCGTATCTGCATCGGGGCGGAAACGAGCCAACGTGACTCGCTCATCTAACGCTTCGAGTACTTGACGCCCTGCTTGTGCCAGTTTTTCTGGATCGGCTCCCTGAAGCGCCACGTCAACTTCAGCCCCCCGCACGGGTGAGTTGGTTAAGATGATGCCTCGCACTGCACCGGGAGCCAACCGCAGGCGAGTGCCCACTAAATTTAGCTGCTCAAACTCCTTACTGACTCGACGCACAAACGCCTCAATGTCGCTGCCTGGTTTGAGGGTAATCGTGCTGCTACCACGCAGGGGATTTTCTATGGTATTGCTGCCGAAGAGAAAGCCACCAGAAGTCGTAAACACACTCTCAGTTTCTCGCTGTTGCCGGAGAATCTCGTCAACGAGAGTCATCACTTGCTTATTTGTTTCCAGAGTTGTGCCAGGTGGAAATTGGGCAGATAAGTTTGCCTGTCCCGTGTTGATACGGGGGAGAATTTCTTGAGGAATTTGACCCACCATCCAGAAACTGCCGCTGCCCAAAATAAGGAAAGCGATCGCCACTACCACTAACCGAAAACGCAATACCAAACCCAAAGTACGGGCGTAGGTGCGAGTCGCATCCTCAAACCGACGGTTAAATTGCTGAAGTAACCAAAACTCACCAATCCGACTCGACCAACGAATTGCCAACAAACGAGAGGCAAGCATCGGCACGATAGTCACGGCAACTAGAAGAGACGCCGCGATCGCAAAACTAATGGTGAGGATTAACTCATTGAAGAGCAGCGAGAAAAAGCCACCAATCAACAAGAACGGCAGCACGGATACTAAGTTGGCTCCTGTCGCCGCAACAAGGGCTGATTCTACCTCCTGACTGCGGGCGATCGACTCTTGAATTACATCTTGGGAACTCAAGCGAGGGCGTTGATGCTGCCCCGGAATCATGCCTGTCCCTTCAGAAATGTTTTCTAAAATAACGACACTGGTGTCGATCGCTTGACCAATTCCCAAGGCAAGACCGCCTAAACTGAACAAATTAAGAGAGAAGCCAAACAGCTTCATCAAACTGACGGCAGCTAGCATACACAGGGGAATCGTTAGGGAAATAATCAACGTTTGCCGGAACGAACCTAAAAACAACAACACGGCGGCGGCGGCAAGCAAGGCTCCAGTAATCCCTGAATTAGTGACATCGGCTAAAGAGTTGCGGATAAAGCGAGACTCATCCAGAGTTGTAACCAATTCCATATCTTGCGGTATCAAACCGGACTGCCGCAGTTCGGCTATGCGTTTTTTCACTCCGTCTACCACTGAGATAGTATTGGCATCCGGCTGCTTTTGGACGCTGATCTTGATGGCTGGTTCTCCATTCAGGAAAACAAAGACTCGCTGCAAAGCCGTATCATCGATAACGTTGGCAAAGTCTCGCAGGTAGACGCGGCGAGCGGGACTAGAGGCGGCGGGTTGGGAAGATGCTCCCCCTTGTGGGGCTATCTCCAGGGAGAGATTTTCGATTTCTCCTGCCTCCTGAAAGCGTCCCAATGTGCGCGTTAGGGGTTCTGCATCCTGCCCTCGCAGGCGTCCGCCGGAAACATCCCGGTTGCGCTCCGAGAGTGCATCTAATACATCAGTCAAACCGATTCCCAGCGCCTGTAGGCGATTTGGGTCAATTTTAACAAGCACTTCTTCGGTGACGCCCCCAGAGACATCCACTGCCGCCACTCCAGGCACAACGCCGAGTTCGCGGCTGAGTTCTTCATCCGCAAACACACGCAAATCGACATCTCGTAAAGAAGGCGATCGCAATGCAAACTCATACACTGGCAACTGAGATGGGTCAAATTTGAACAAGCGCGGCTGCTCGATTATGTCAGGTAAATTACTTTGGGCACGGTTAAACGCCGCCGTAGCATCGTTTAAGGCTTGATCGATATTCCCTCCCGGTTGGAAGAACAAGTCTAAACTCACCTGCCCCTCACGGGTTTGGGAATAAACTTGTATGACTCCCTCCGTAGCGCTTAAACCTTCCTCCAACGGTTTTGTGATTTCCTCAACTGCCACCTCTGGCGCGACTCCCGGTGCAGAAACGCGCACCCCAATTCGGGGATAGGTAATTGACGGCAATAAATCAACCTGAATTTGAGAGAGGAAAAATACCCCCAGTACGATTACCGTCAACGTCAGCATCAGGGTGCCAATATGACGGCGAATCGCGATCGCGCTGATGCTAAATCCAGATGTCCCGTTTTGCCTCACCGTTGCTCCTGTGTTTTGGGGGTTTTCGATAAAACGCTGACTCGCACCTTTTCACTATCTTTTAAAGGCTTGGCGCTGCGTGTGACAAACCGTTCTCCTGGTTGTAAGCCTGAGAGAATTTCGACTTTACCATTGGCACTAGCCCCTACCGTCACCTTACGTGCTGCAACCTGCGTCTGTTGTCCTTCTCCTTTGATCACAAATAACGTTGATTCGCCTCCCATACCGCCTCCTGATTTTCGGGGCGATGAAGCCTCCCCGCCAGCCTTAATCGGCTTCCCTTGGTCTTTTCGCCCAGAGGCATCACCCTTATTTTCTTGCAGCGCGGTTTGGGGGACGATAACGCGCGCTCGCGTATTTGGGGCAAAACTGACTCGTGCCAGAAGTCCGCTACCAATCTGCCCCGTGCTATTAGGAATCGTGACTTCCACGGGTATCTTAAGTGCGGATGCCGCCGGGGAAATGCGAGTCACTCGCCCCGATAAAGTCTCTTTTGGAAACGCATCTAATCGCACCGTGACCGATTGCCCCACCCGGATATTTGCTAGTTCCGACTCCGAAACGGGAAGCTCCACTTTTACACTACTGAAATCGCCCACTTTAAGGATTTCACTCCCTGGCGTTACTAAATTACCCACTTCCGTCAACTGTGCCACGACAACGCCGTTAATTGGGGAGGCGAGTAAGGCGTAGGACTGACGTTCTTGGTTTTGAGCGACGGTTGCTTGTTGCGCGGCAACCCGACCGATTGCTGCTTCTACTGCCTGTTGTTCGGTACGAATTTGTTCGGTAGCGGAACGCAGATTTTGTTGAGCAGTAGCCTCTGCTGTCTGAGCTAATTCTGCTTCTTGCTGGGAAATTGCCCCCGCTGCGCGCAGGGTGCGTCGCCGTGCCGCATCAGCTTGTGCTTGCTGGAGTTCGAGGCGGGCTTGTTCGGCTTTTGCCTGGGCATTACCTACTTGAGTCCGGGCACGGGCAACTTCTGCCTGAAGTGCGGCTAGTTCCGCTTTTTCTTGGTTTACGGCAGTCAGCAATAGGGTGTCATCCAACTGCGCTAAGATTTGTCCTTGCTTGACAGAATCTCCTATATCTGCATTCAAGTTCAGCAGCCGTCCTTCTGTTTGGGAACGCAGGGAGACTTCTCGGACGGCGTTGGTCGTGCCGATGTACTCTATGGGTTCGTCGAGGATTCCAGTTTGGGCCGTTGCGACATCAACCGCCGTGGGACCTCCACGGTCTGCACCAGGAGGGCGAGATTGCGCTTCGGCTTCGGCTTCGGCTTTGGGAAGTAGATTGCAGCCGGTTAGATAGGGCAAGTTAAAAGTTAGACACAGAAGGCACAAGAGGGAAAAATATCTCTTTTGCCTTTTTTCTTTGTCAAACTGCCCCTGAGAGGTGGTACTTTCTAAGACATTACTAAATCGCTGCTCTACTTGGGTTTGAGCAGCAGCGGGATGAGCGGATTGTGGCTTTGAATACACGTTTTTAATTCCAATCAGGGCACTATCGGGTTGATATCCCAACCTGGAAATGAAACAGAAACTAACGAAGGTAAAGATAGTAAGGTCGCGACACGCAATGCAGCCCGATTATTAATTTCAGAGGTATTTTGCCTGAGCAAGTCGCCGACTAGCGTTCCGCCAGGATAGCTGTGCCTCACACTAGCCTTTAGGCGATGGATACCTCTGTAACCACGTTTCGCCAGTTTTCTGGCTAAAAAAGCTTGTTGTACAAATTTGTCTATTTTTTAGAATATTGTAACAATACAAAATTTAACATCACCTGGGTGATAGAGAACTCGCGTGAACGTGTGAAGAGTTCTAGCGCACTGCGCACTCAGGCACAAGGCAAACAACGACCAAGTGAATAGTATATGTAGAAGCCTTTTCACTAGACCTCTTGCCAAAGTCTAATTGACCCCCCTCAATCTCCCCGAAACGGGGGAGGGTTGGGGAGAGGTTCTTTGTATTTTTGCAAGAAGTCTATTGTTCAATCGTTTCACAAATATGCCAGTTAAATACGTGACCGCTTATGAGATTCAACGCCAGCCCAACCAACGCAGCACTGGGACTAAGAGGTAGTAACTCACCCCTAACCAAAATCCCAGAATGACACCTAATAGACAAAAATAGGCGATACTGTCGATGAAATTAGCCAAGCTGGCATGAGAGCGAGAAAAAATATTAACCAGAACCGATGAAGGCAAGACATTTAA
>JALYGX010000017.1 GCA_030776905.1 Cyanobacteriota bacterium
CCTGATGGCTTCCATTTGTAGCAACTAGCTCTCGCGTTTTCTTTGTTGCCCACCCCAAAGACACTACTTGTGAAAGCCGTTTCGCCTCCTGAGCCGTTACTGTATTAATTTATACAAAAACTGTGGAAGCATTTTAAGTAATTCTATTTAGACACGGGATTTAGGGAAAAATTAGGGAAATAAGGCTGAGGGTTCGGTCTAGATTCTTGGGTGCAGGGAATGCCATAAACTAAGACTAATCAACGCAAAAGACACACTAAGAGTTTCCTCTAAGTCGTGACGCCAACCCTCTGTGTTAGCGACAGATGCCCCCAGCTTGGGGGATGTAAAACTCAATTGCCCATGCTCGTTAGGTTTACCCTCGCTGGAGGGGGGCTGTCAGCCACGGGTTGTACGGGCTTTTGTCATCGACTGAACTTAGCGGTTTCAATGAAGCTGTGCTTTACAGATTATACCTTAATTGGAGAGAGGAGTTGAACAACAAAAACTCAATGGAAGATGGAGAGTTAATCGACCTACTTAATCGGGTCAACACCCGACTTAAGACAGATAAGGTTCGAGTCACAATTAAACAAAAGGGCAATCGATTATATTTACGCGGTACGTTTCCCCCACGTCCTCTGAGTAATAATACTAAACCTCATCAACAAGAAATTGCTATCGGTCTATATGTGACAGTGGAAGGGCTGCACCGAGCTGAAAAAGAAGCTCGTAAGTTAGGAGAACTTCTCGATGAGCAAGCGTTTGATTGGGAGCCTTATTTGCGTCATCTAACTTTTAGCCAACTGTCGCCAAAAACGACTGGGGATTGGATTAATGAATTAGAACGCGATTACTTTACTCGACGCGCTAGAACGCCAGAATCTGTTACCACCTGGAATACTAACTATCAAGAAGTCTTTAAGAGTCTGCCCGAAGATAAGCCCCTTACTGTTGAAGTGTTAAAAGGTGCGATCGCTTCGACTCGTCCTGACACAAGAATGCGTCAAAAGACCTGTTTGGCGTTGGATAAATTAGCGCAGATTGCGAATATAGAATTCGACACTAAAAGGTATATAGGGAACTACTCCCCCACAAAAGTTTCCCCGCGCTCTCTGCCAACCGATTCTGAAATTGTCGAGTGGTATTATCGGCTTTCTAACCCGGCATGGCAGTGGGCTTTTGGGATGTTGGCTACCTATGGTTTGCGCCCTCACGAACTGTTTCATCTGGACTTGGAAGGGTTCAAAACAAGTTCGGGGGTTTTGACGGTTTTGTCGGGAAAAACGGGGATGCGGAAAACCTGGCCGTTGTATCCCGAATGGGTGGAGCAGTTTAATCTAACTGATATCAAGCTCCCTCAATGTACGGGTTTAACCAATAGAGACTTGGGGCATCGGGTCACCCGCTATTTCCAGCACCAGCGCCTTCCGTTTCGTCCTTACGACTTGCGCCATTGTTGGGCAATTAGAAGCATACAGTATGGATTAGATATTCCTTTAGCGGCGCAACAAATGGGACATTCGGCAACGATTCACAGCCAAAGTTACCATGCGTGGCTCAGCTATCAACATCATCAACAAGCCTTTGAGCGCTTGCTCAAAAGAGCCGACAGACCTTTGCCACCACGCCTTGATTAATACGCAAGAGACGGGACAATCATCTGGAGGCAGATGCTGGCTTACCCTCTGTTCCCTTTTTCCCAGCAAGCGTGCGAAAAGAAAATGAGAGCGTGTCCTGGTAACAGGACACGGATTATATTAGGTTATTTTGATGCGTTGACAAATTCCAGTCGGCTGGAATTTGTCAACGGGGTGAACGACACGAAGTGATCGCATGAGAACGCCTTGATGCACGGTGGTCAAGTCCAGCGTCAACAACGTGGCCGCCCCAAAAGCTGTCCCCGATATTTTATGGAGGACAAAGCTTACAATAGTGAAGCAATACGTAAGGCATTGCGGCGACGTGGGATTACTCCCATCATTCCCCAGCGACGTAATGAAAAACGACGCTTGTGTTTTAATCGGGGTTTGTATCGAGAGCGCAACCCTTAGAAGATTTAATTGAATATATTAATAAGCATAGATTCGACGTTACGGAGATTAGTCGTGAAGTTCTTTATAGATGTGATTCTGTCTTAATTTCAGAAGGCGTAATTGATGAATGTGTTGTTAAGGTGGCTAATTACTTAGGCATTGAAAGCCTTGAGGATGACTACCTGCTGGACCATATGATGACCTTTAGCGAAAAACGTCCTAGCAGGCAAGCTTTAAAGCAACTATGAGAATTAATACACAACTGTTGAGAGCAACCGAGAGCAGATATGCAGAACGTAAGGGCATTCGAGAGGAGAATCAACGCAAGATTGACGCTGGAATGTTGTTGCAAGCAGATAGTCCAGAACGAGTTGAGAAGCGGTTGAAACGATTGGGAGTTCGAGCGTTCACAGCAGAAGCACTAGCTAAAGGTGAACTGGCTCCTGTGCCATCGACGACAACTACTCACACCGAACTGGACAAGTTTGCACTAGAGCGAGTCATCCTTAAGAGCGACTTGATGAGTATTAACTATCTGGAGTTCGGAATCCAGGCGGCTCGCTCGGTCGGATGTATTCGCATCCAATCTTCTAACCGAAGTATCGAGGGGTATGGCACTGGGTTTATGGTTTCTCCTAGGCTGCTGTTGACCAATAACCATGTGCTATCTGACCATCGAATTGCATCTTTTAGCCAAGTAGAGTTTAACTATCAAGATGGTATGGATAGACAACCGCTGCGCTCAGTGGTGTTTAACCTTGACCCTACAACTTTCTTCCTCACTAACGATCACCTCGACTATACGCTAGTTGCTGTGAGAGATGATGCACGTAATCACTCTGGTCTTAGCTCATTTGGCTGGAATCGTCTAATTGAGGAAGAAGGCAAGGTGATTGTAGGTGAATACGTCAGCATCATTCAGCATCCCAGCGGTGAGCGCAAGCAGTTGGCACTGCGGGAAAATCAACTGATTGATGTACTAGACGACTTTCTCCACTACCGGACAGACACCGCTCCGGGTTCATCTGGTTCTCCTGTGTTTAACGATCAGTGGGAAGTCGTGGCATTGCATCATTCAGGTGTGCCAAAGCGAGATCGTCAGGGACGGATTCTCAATATTGATGGCGAAATTTGGACTGAAGATCAGGGCGAGGAACGGATTAATTGGCTTGCCAATGAAGGAGGACGAATTAGCCGCATTACTCAGCACATCAAACAGCAACATCTTTCGATTGAACAGAAACAGTTAAGGAACGAAATGTTTGAATCAAAACCCAATCCACCTAAGCCTATTCGTGTCGATACTAACTCGGCTGAACTTTCGCCTGTTATCAGTAGCGACGGTACTGTAACGTGGACGATTCCCATCCAGGTTAGTGTGCGTCTGGGACAACCTACGATCGCCAGCACAGATTCGATATCTAATGATAACAATGTTAGCCCTCCTCCTAAGATTCAGTCCAGTAGCTTAGAAGAAGCCTTAGCGGAATTCAGAGAGGCTTCCAGACGAACTTACTACGATGAAGACACAGATGAACAAGATCGGCAGAACTACTATGGAGACTTACTGAGAAGAGTAAGTTCTCTCAATTCAGATGAGCTTTATCAGGAATTAAACAACCTCCTCACACGGACTCATAAAAAGAAGTTAAAGTACAGCCCTAGTAGCCAGCTATACCCGTGGATTGATCTGCACCCTGACCTAAAAATCCGCAGCATTTATTCCGGGCAAACGTTTGAGCCAGACGATCTGATTCGGCAGGACTTCCGCATCGACCAACTCCGAACTTTGCGAACCACGGAACTCAAGTTAAAGGAGTCAACGTTGACTCAAGAGCGATATGAAAGGGAACTTGACTTGCTTGAGGCGAGTTTGCCCTACAACTGTGAACACGTTGTTCCGCAGTCTTGGTTCGATAAGGATGAGCCGATGCGGGGTGATCTACATCATTTGTTTGCCTGTGAGATCGCGTGCAACAGTTTCCGTAGCAACTATCCCTATTTTGACTTTGACGACTTTGAGGAGAGAGATATCATTCGAGACAACTGTGGCAAGCTCTCTGGGGACAAGTTCGAGCCAAGTAAAGGTAAGGGAGCAGTTGTAAGGGCAACGCTCTACTTCCTGCTTCGCTATCCAGGATATATCAACAAGATTGAAAAAGAATACAAGGCAGAGCGGCTAAAAACGCTTTTAGAATGGCACAACAAGTTTCTACCTACGGAATACGAAAAACACAGGAATGCGGCGATTTTTGAGAAGCAAGGCAATCGTAATCCCCTAATTGATTTTCCAGAGTGGGCAAATAAGATCGCCTTCCGCTTGGGTCTAGGTTAGGGAAAAAGCGGGTAAAGTCAGACTACATCTTCCACTCTACCCGATCTAACTGTCCATCTGTCACCACAACACGAGTAACTCCAAAAACGCGATCCTTTCTCCCATGATCGGATAAAAAGACGCGACCCCGCTCGCTGCTCTATCTACGTGGTTGAGCAATAGTATTGACTAATCCAATTGTGTGTAGTTCAGAATCTACAAAGTGTTCAGGATTGAAAAAATAATGGAAGAAAAGGTTGTTGCACGAGAATATAAGGTTATGCTCCGAGCGGAACAATTCGCCGGTAACGAGTCACAACTTTTGAATGCTGCAAACGCATTCTGGGATGCTTTTACTCAAGCAATTAGTCCACTTGACCTCAAGACAGACGGTAGCCTGAAAAAGATTAAAGACAGGCGAATCATCGATTTTTACGATACAGATACCCCCCATCTCCTATACGGCAATGATTACATCTTTCGTGTAAGACATGACACCAGTACAGATGAACGGGAAGTAACTCTGAAATTCCGTCATCCAGACCGTTATATTACTCAAGACCGGAATATGAATGCCCGTGATGTGAGTCAAGGAAAAACCAAGTTTGAAGAGGATATTAAATCTCCATTTACGGTCTTATACAGCTTCTCTACAACACAAACGCTCGCAGCTACGAAGCATTTGAATACATTGAACGATATAATTCAGTTTTATCCAGATTTGGCAGATAAGCTCACCAACTACACAGGAGAGGAACCCATCCACACTGTTAAACATACTGTACACGAACTTGTTATCAAAGGGGGTGAATTTCCGATTAGAAAAGAACCTAAAGTCAATGCAGAGTGTGCTCTGATTGCCTGGTATGACAATAATGCAGAAAAACCTGTTGTAGTAGAATTTAGCTTCCGGTATAGCGATAAGAATGGGGCTTACACTCTTAAGATGGCTCAACGAGCCTATGAGGTGTTCGAGCTATTGCAAAAACTCACGTCTTGGTTAGATCCCAAGCCCAAGACAAAAACAGCGTATATTTACAACAACGATTGAGGCATCTCTCGATGTGCGATCACATAAATTGAAAAGCTTCAAAAACACCCCATAGCCACCTCCCTCAATTCCTGCCGCACACCCTCTGGCATCGCCTCAACTATCCGGCTCAACAGTCGAACTTGAGTAGGAAGGGGAGAGGACTGAAGAATGCTCAAAAAGCCTTTAACCCCA
>JALYGX010000018.1 GCA_030776905.1 Cyanobacteriota bacterium
GAGAAAAGCTGGGCATGGTGCCAAATCCTCTTAATGGTTATCAGTTGAGCCGCAAAGACCTCAAAGAAATAATCAAGCGCTTGGCGGCGATGAATTATGCTGAACGTGCAGCAATTCCAGGAATGTCAGACCGCCGCTCAGAAATTATTGTGGCTGGGGCGCTAATTTTATTGGAAGCGATGACGCTGCTGGGTATTGAGTCCATAACCATTGGCGAACGTGCGCTTCGGGAAGGAGTAATCGTTGACTGGATGCTTTCCCACGGCTTGATTGAAGACCGACTGCGCTACCAAGGCTCAGTGCGTCAACGCAGCGTCATTAAGATTTCCCAAAAGTATCAGGTCGATCGAGAGTTTAGCGATCGCGTTGCTAAATTTGCCCTCAGCTTATTTGACCAAACTAAAGGACATCTGCACAACTGCGATGCCGAAGCCCGCGAACTCCTTTGGGCGGCGGCGATATTACACAACTGCGGTTTATTTGTGAGTCATGCGGCTTACCACAAGCACTCTTATTACCTGATTCGCAACGGCGAACTTCTGGGCTTTTCAGAAGCCGAAATAGAAGTCATTGCCAATCTCGCTCGTTACCATCGCCGCAATACTCCTAAGAAAAAGCACGAAAGCTACAGCAATCTACCTAGTAAAAAGCATCGACAGTTGGTGAATCAACTCAGTGCAATATTACGCATCGCTGTCACACTCGATCGCAGACAGATTGGTGCAGTTGAACAAGTACGCTGCGACTATAGTCCGGATGTCCGAGAACTGCATTTACGGCTACAGCCATCTCATCTAGGTGATGACTGTGCCCTCGAACTCTGGAGTTTGGATTATGAAAAAGCGGTGTTTGAAGCAGAATATGGGGTTAAGTTAATCGCCACTCTAGAACCTGCTACGGTTACTATGAGCTAGCTACCCCATTTGTGTGGCTACTGCTGAGAACGCTGAAGATATTGGATAGCTAGTATCGCCTGTTGGTAGTCGTTGACCTTTTCCTGTTTCTGAAATAAATCTGCCGCGCTCTGAAAATCTACAATTGCACCCGATTTGTCTCCCATCGCCGAGCGAACAATACCCCGGTAGTGGTAGGCTTGGGCATAGTCGGGTTTCAGTTGGAGAGCCTCAGTCAGATCTGCAATAGCCCCCTGATTGTCACCGCTTTGAGCTTTTGCTACGGCTCGATTGACAAGGTCTTGGGCACTAATTTTGGCAATGTAGTGGACGCTGGTGGGTGAGGAGAGGGGATAGTCTTGAGCCAAGCTAATCGATGCCTGAGTCGCGAGGATGGCAGTAACTCCCAGTAGAGAAAGCGTCTGATTAATCAATTTCATGAGGGATAGATAGTAGCAACACTAACTCAAAGCTTGGCACGTCTTATTTAAGCCTACAAGAGCAAGGAACCAAGACTTTCTAAATTCGCCATGCCTTTATGTCACCTTAAATTTGGTTAATCAACCACACAACCTACGAACCGAAATCCTGTAGAGACGTTCCGGTAGTTCTGCGCAGCCTTCCCGAAGGGTACGTCTCCAGGATAGGTGTATTTAAACGGATTTAATACTAAAATTAAACCCAAATGCTATAAATACAAAAAAGGTTGACAGCTTAATCCTTTTAATTTAAGGATTTCTGTCAACCTTATTTACTTTGATTTAGTATTTGTGCCGCCTCTTTGCTATCAATAGATGACGCATTGAGGCCAGCTACCGCTATAGGGTTTCAACTAGGGAACATCAGCAAAAACATTAACCCAAGTTAACTTTGACGACTTTGTTCTTTTCGTCTTCGGCTTTAGGCAAACTCAGGCTTAAAACACCATTGTTGTAATCCGCCTGCACCTTGTCGTTTTGAACTCGCGCTGGTAATGGAACCACTCGCTGAAACTTACCATAACGGAATTCTGAGCGAGTCATGCCGCGCTCTTCTGTCTTGGTCTGGGACTGCCGTTCCCCACTAATGGCAACGGCTTGTTCTGTTACCCGAACATCAATATCCTTTGCTTCCAGACCAGGAACTTCTAGTTTCAATTCAATCGTGTTTGGCGTTTCATGCATTTCTGCGGCTGGCATGAAAGCAATGCCCTTATGATCGCTATTTTCTGAGGGAGAGAGGCTATCAAACAGCCGATTCATTTCCCGTTGCAAGGTTTCAACTTCCCGGAATGGTTCCCAACGAATGAGTGCCATAGTTACTACCTCCGAATAGTGAAATTTCCCAATGGATTAGATTCACCGCTCTGTGTTCATCCAAGTTCTAGGGTTTAGCGCCAAGTTCTCTCAGGCATCAACCACTTGGATTGTTTGATTTAACTGTTATCAAACTATCAAAGGTAAAAAAGGCGATGGGTTCGGTTTTTTTCTAGAAGATGATGCTGATTCCCGTACATTTAGCCTAATGGTCATTTAGGCTCTGATAACGGTAGAAGGAGTATGTATCAAATAAGGCTCCTACAAGGCTACAGGTAAGACCAATGACTATAATTCCCTGAAGAGAGCAGCCACTACCGAAAACAGCCAGAAATTGCAATAGCTGTGTTGTACCAGCCTGACCGATGGTTGCGAAACCAGGAATATAAGCAATTCCTGCTAGAGCGGCTAACAAGACTATCACCACCACAATGGGGGCAATAAAGCTGAGAAGGATTGTCAATGTCAGAGAACGGAGAAAGTTTGGCAAGATGCTCATAAATCGGATTGGGTTGCGAAGGAACTGACGCAAGTGCCGAATTGAGTTAACACCTTCTACAATAGGCGCGATCGCAAAATCTACAAGGGGATGTCAAAAATCTTAAATCTTCATTAATAATCTTGGTGAAAGTCCGTGAATCTTACTCATAAACCAATACAGGCTCATTGGCACATCGCTTGTCGTTCTAAGGAACTGAATAAAACACCTCTAGCCGTGATTATTGCCGCAACGTATATCGTTGTATTTCGCACAGCCTCCAGCCAAGTGGCGGCACTAGAAGATCGCTGCGCTCATCGTAATACACGCTTATCAAAAGGGAAGGTTTCTCAAGAGTAGATTGAGTGTTCGTATGACGGCTGGCAGTATTCCCCTCATGGCATAGTTACCAGCATCCCAGCTCTCTCACAAACCTGTGCAATTCCTGAGAACTTACGTGTAAAAAGTTATCCTTGTGTCGAGCAAGATAGCTATGGGTGGGTGTGTCTAGCTGAAACGCCAGCAACAGAGCGTCCGCTCGCATTTCCTTTCCCCAATACGTAAAAATGCTGGATATGCAGCAGGCAAATGTTGAACGCTTTGGCAAACCTAACTACAAGTTCATCCCTATTGCCTATTATCATTGGTTAGGTGTATCGACTTCTAATCTTAAATATAATTCATTTTCTATTTGAACGATTCGTTGCTTGTATTTCATTTTCTCAGAAGCATCTTCAAAGAAAATAAACAAAATGTTTTCTTCTTTTATTTTATGTTCGCTCTTTGAATCATCTACTATTATAGAAAAATTGATGTACTCAGGTCTATTAGGATTCGCAGCTCTGGCAACACCTTTGACTTCAAAATTATTTTCTTCTTTATTTAGGAGTTTATTGAAAACCTCCTCAAGTCCTACAAACTCCGGAAAAGCATATTCTGCATTAACGCCAACTTCAAGAAATTCTGGATAGTCACAATAATCCGGTAGACCTGGGGATATATATCTAATGATAAAATTATTATTGATTACCATATACTCTACGCTTTTCGCCTTCAAGAATTCTTTCATTAAAGAAAGGGAAGGAGAAATAAGAGGATTAGCCGATTTATTTTTTTTTAAAGGCTTTAATCGATAGCCCAATCCATGAACAGTTTCAATTACATCTTCAGGAGCATTAACTTGTTTGAAAGCTCTTCTCAGCCCTTTTATATGTGACCTAATATTATTTTCTGTTGGACATTTGTCAATTTCCCAAACCCTGTCTATTATGACTTGGTAGCTTAAGACATGATTGGGGTATTTTAAAAACAATAATAATAATTTATATTCTTTTGGGTGTAGGGTAACAACGCTATCTTCATAAGTAACTGTACATGAGTCTATATCAACCAGAATTTTGTCGTAAGAGATGAACTGAGAATTTTTGGGAGGATTGAGATAGGTCGGCTCATAAAGAGGCTTCATATCAATTCACCATTCTTGCTAAAGCTTGAATAATTTAAATAATATATTTTTAGCGCAACAAAGTACATTAATATTTCTTTTTTGCCGACTTCTCCTACTTCGTATTAACTCTCTGAGCAACTATGCACTTCACTCTTCAGCGTGATTGCAAAGAGTGGAGCACAAAAATCCTTACTAGTACAGGCTGGCAGAAATAAGCTACCAGCTTACAAATGGTTGAACACCTTATGCTCAGACGACTTGTGACTTTTGAGGCGTGTTAGCAAAGCAGGACGTACTCTGGCTGGGAGGAAATCTCCCACCTTAAGTAACGCCTTAACTTTTGACTTGCGCAAAGCGGTACTAAGACTTGCTTTC
>JALYGX010000019.1 GCA_030776905.1 Cyanobacteriota bacterium
CCCTCAATAGTCTTCACCCCTCATTCCTCATTTTTCTTTTAGGAATCACATTTCTCATTCCCCCTTTAGCACCGACGGCGTCACCTTGATAACGAGGGATAATATGAATATTCGCGTGCATCATGGTTTGACCTGCTTCCCTATTAATGTTTAGACCTACATTAAACCCGTCAGGATGAAATTCTTTACTTAAAATTTCTTCCACCTTGTTAGCCATAAACCAGCAGGCAGATTGTTCTTTAAAAGGTAGGTCAAAGTAGTTAGCAACATGACGTTTGGGGACGACTAGTGTATGACCTTTACTTAAGGGATAACCATCGAACATAGCATAAGCTGTCGCTGACTCTGTTAATACAGTTAGATTTCTATGGGGGTTACAGAATATGCATTTATTAGATGAATTCCTTTGATGATTATAATGAGTGTACTCGTAAATTTCGCAACCTTCATCTAGGTGAATTGACTTAAACGGTAGTTTAACGCTACACTGATAAGTTGGCTTCTTGTGGACATAATGTTCTCGAAAACCTTCTTTTTTTATGTCCCTTCTAACTGCATAATAGGCTTTTCCTCCCGGTTTCAACAAATGTGAAACTTCCATAAGGACATTAGCTTGTTCTTCAGGAAATAAAACGTTTAAAACATAAAAGCAAATTATTGTATCGAATTTAATATCAGGGTAGTGCGGGAAATAATAAGGGTCATAAGCGGTAATATTCAAACCTTTTTGTTGCAATAATCTAACATCATTGCCAAAACCACAACCAAAGTCTAGTACTTGACCTTGAAGCAGGTTTTTATTCAATAAAAACTGGGCAGGAAATGAGAGATAAATTCTTTCTATTGCCGTGAGATGGCTGAACTGATTCTTTTGCTGTTTCATGGAAACATAGGAAGGGTAGTCATCGCGGCATTCGCCCCTTGGCGGCTACCTTTAGGAGCATCGCCTTCTCCCAAAAACAGTTTCTATGCGGGATTGTTGCTTTGAGGGCCATAGCGATCGCACAATCCTATAAGTTGGTGCGCTCTGCTGAAAGCAGCAGCGCTTTGCGATCGCATACCTTCTCACAAGCAACCTTTACTGAGCCATATGTCTCTTGAACTCACTCTTTGAGGAGTTCAATTCCCAGTTCTCTCACATATATCAATCATTGTGAGCGTGTTCAAACTCATACACATAGAACAGCCGGCTGAACTTCTTTAACTGGTATCCCACAATTGCAAATAGGATTGCGCCCCCAAGTGCCCACCAAAATCCTGCCGGAGGGACAACGGTTAAAAGGGATGTGGCTGATTGCTCCACAGTTGCGATCGCACTCTTCATCGCCACAGCCCTCGCATCCACCATCACACCCAGACACAAGCACACCACAGCAGTCACATATGCCAACACGGTGAGGCGATTGATGTTCTTCAAAGCATCCTGGCAAACCTTGCAGTGTTGAGTGTGGCTTGTCCAGACATCAAAGAGCTTCTGCTTGTCGCGCTCTGCTTGAGGGAGATCGGGACTACATCCTGAATCCCAAGGGATACCACCTCCGGCTCTCTTCTCCAGCCACTGGCGAAACGTGATTACCATCTTGTCTTGAGGATTGGGTGTAAAGACTGTATCCAGCCATTTACCCTTGCTTCGCTTGGCTACGATCTTCTCCTCGTAATGGAGGAACACCATGTCTTGGTGCAAGAACAGGGAACCCAACACATGACCTAACCAGATCGGCATCGGTAGCCCAAAGAATCCCAAACCTTTCGGCTGCTTTCCCGCCTCATTTTTCACTAACACCTGGCATCCGATAGTACGGCACCATCCAGGACGGATTGGGCTGGCATATAAAGCTAGGATCATCTTCCCGCCATCCTGGGCGGTTGAGACAATTCTCATGTGGCAGGGCGGTTGAAAGTCGTGAACCGCTTGCGCGATTGGTGGATCGATGGGTGCGATCTCAAAGGAGAAACCTTCTTGGGTTGACATCTCCCGGATTCCAATCATGTCATAGTACTTGGCATCCTTATATCGGTTTCCGATAATCCCGTGGTGAGAGACGGGCACATGGGCTGGGTCTGCCACATTCTCCATGAAAAAGTCCCATCCATAGGGAAGATCGCGTAAACTCCAAGAAAGTTTCACCACCTTGTCCGAGTTATCTTCAAGCTCTGGAATAATTCGCGGTGTCCTCAATTGACTTTCAATCTGAGCCTGGGAACCTGCTTCTGGCCATACCCACAATAGACCCTGGCGCTCCTGCGTCGGGTAGGCAGTAGCACAGGATTTAGGGTTTGAGCAGTGCTTAGCCTCAGTCTGCTTGTCTTTGGACTGGGGGATGCTGACGCAGTTTCCCTCAGAATCAAAGCGCCAAGCGTGGTAGGCACATAAAAGGGTGCCATCCGACTCGACGCGACCTTCAGAAAGAGGAACCAGTCTATGGGGACAAACATCTTCAAAGCAACACCATTTGCCAGAACCATCCCGCCACAAAACCATATCCTTGCCTAGTAACTGCATGGCATGGGGGCGAGATGGGTCGGTGAACTCTACAACAGCTACTGGGTACCACTGCTTTGTCCATTGGAAGGTTCCTTCCTCTTTAAATTGTTCGATACCGTCACGTATGTCCACTTGCAGATTGATCTCAGTGGTCATAAGTACTCCTTTGAATTTTTAGATTAAATGAGCTTGCTTAACAGCTTTTAGCTTTTAATATAGACGCGATCGCAGGTAACATTGGCGAGGAAGTAGGAGCAGGTTTGGAGCCTGTGATGGAGCGATCGCTCGCACCAAAGGAAAAGAAACCCATCAACAATAAATTGAGGTTATAGAACGATAACGAGACTAAAGATGCAAACTCGCCAAAAACTCTCCCTCCCCACAATGGGCTGCGGGACTTGGGCATGGGGCAACCGACTGCTCTGGGGATATGACGAAAGCATGGATGACCAGTTGCAAGCCGTCTTTAACCTTTGTGTGAGCAACGGTGTGACTTTATTTGATACGGGTGATTCTTACGGAACCGGGAGATTGAATGGACGCAGCGAACAACTCCTGGGACGATTCTCTAGGGAATATCTCGGTTCAAGCCAAGAAAATATTTGCATTGCCACCAAGCTAGCTGCTTATCCGTGGAGATTGACACGCCAGTCAATGGTGTCGGCTTGCCAGTCGTCTGCCAAGCGCCTAGGAAGAAACGTAGATTTGGTACAAATGCACTGGTCTACAGCAAACTATGCTCCCTGGCAGGAGGGTTCACTCTTGGATGGTCTCGCCGATCTTTACGAGCAAGGGCTGGTTAAGGGAGTGGGTTTATCCAACTATGGACCATTACGGCTCAAATGGGTACAGAAAAAGTTTGCCGATCGCGGAATTCCCATTGCTACCCTACAAGTCCAGTATTCGCTGTTGTCTACCTATCCTGTCACCCAACTCGAACTTAAAGACGTTTGTGATGAGCTGGGGATAAAACTGATTGCCTACAGCCCCCTTGCCTTGGGGCTGTTGACAGGAAAATACTCCGAGAAAGGCCCTTTTCCCAAAGGTATCCGAGGTCTGGTTTTTAGGCAGCTATTGCCAGGAGTGCGATTACTTTTGGAATGTTTACGAGAGGTTGCCGAATCTAGAAATAAGACCATGTCGCAGGTAGCTATCAACTGGTGCATCTGTAAAGGAACGATTCCCATCCCTGGAGCGAAGACAGTGGAACAGGCGAAGGAGAATATTGGTGCTTTAGGTTGGCAACTAGACTCTAACGAGATGGCAGAACTCGATCGCGCGGCTGCAAGTGTAGACAAAACAATGGTACAAAACATATTTCAGACTAAGTAAACCTCTCATTACAAGCGGTCTATCAGACTGATGCCATGCGTAAAGTTGTCCTGTACATTGCATCCAGTTTAGACGGTTATATTGCCCGTCCTTCTGGTGACATTGACTGGTTATTCACAGACCAAGACTACGGCTATTCGGAGTTCTTTGCTAGCGTTGATACTGTTCTCATGGGCAGGAAGACTTACGAGCAAGTTCTTACTTTCGGTGAGTATCCGTACCAGGGCGTGAAAACCTACGTGTTTACAAGGAATCTTCTCTTCCAAGCAGACAAAAATGTTGAACTGGTAACGGAAGACACAAAAAAGTTTGTAGATAATTTGCGTCAGGCGGATGGAAAGAATATTTGGTTAGTCGGAGGCTCTCAATTAACTTATGATTTCATGAACAAGAATCTAGTCGATGAGCTGATCGTTTCCCTACACCCGATTGTCTTGGGTGAAGGGATTCCACTATTTGCTAACCAAACAACTACTCAATCTTTGAACCTTACTAAGTGTCAAAGCTATAGTTCGGGTCTTGTGCAGCTATCCTATGACGTAGTGCATTGAGCTAAACAAACGGTCGTAGGATAGCTTTTACACTCTCTCTAGTCTTAAGTAAAGTCGCTATGGAGGAGGCAAAGATTTTGCTGCCAGAAAAAAGTATTAACAATAACTATTACAATAACATTGCAAATATCTATGACCAAACACGCTGGTTAACCAAACCGATTGCAGAGGAAGTAGCAGATTTGATTCTTGGGTTAGTTTCTGCAACTCCTGAAACATCTTTTTTAGAACCTGGAGTTGGTACGGGATTAAATGTACTTCCTCTAGTTGAACGGGGTTATTCAGTTACAGGAATTGATATCTCTCAGGAAATGCTTGACCAGTTCCGTCAAAAATTAAATGGAACTCCTTCAAATCTGCAACTCATTCATGCAGATGCTTCAAAGTTACCTTTTCCCGCTCATAGCTTTGACGTTGTTATAACTGTTCATATGCTCCATACCGTTTCGGATTGGAGAGCATTTTTAAACGATATTAGTCGAGTGCTTAAGCCTAGAGGATTCTATCTAAATTGCCAATGGATAACTCCACCAGCGAGGCAAGAATTTGAGCGTCATTTTCGAGCAATACTTGCGAAGTATGAAACACCTAAGCAAGATGTAAATTGCGTGGGGATAATGGAGCATGAAATAGATGTTGAAGGGTACTTCCGTAATCAAGGAGTTGAGTCGGATTATCGTATTGCAAAGGAATGGACAGTTAGCAACACAGTAAACGAGTTACTTGATTTCTTTAGAGCCAGAGCATACGGTTTATGTTGGCGAGTATCAAATGAGATATTTCAAAACATAATGAATGAATTTGAGGAATTCTGTGTCAACCACTATGGCTCTTTGGAAAAAACGCTTTCTTCCAAAGCTAAGTTTGAAATATGGGCTTATAGAAGCGTCTAACAAATTATGGGCAGGTATTGTTAACGTTTGATTCCCTTAAACCGTTCTTGTGCAGCCTTAAAGGCATCTTGCATCACGGACTGAATTTTCTGGGGATCGGGTTTCTTACCTCCCATTAAATCACCGAAGTAAACGCAGGCTCCCTCACCCAGCGACCAAGTGTAGGCAGCGGCCCAGGACGCAGCGATCGCACTGCCAAACCCAGGTATGAATTTAACTAACTCCCGTCCGATTGCCCGTGCCAGGAAGCCACTAGCGATCGCACTGACAACACCACCTGCCTGCGATGGGGTCAGCGTCTGCCCGTACAATCTTCCCAAGAGACCGACCATCGATACTTGCAAGGCAGTCAGCACTGGCATAGTGGCAAATGGCACGGGTATAGCCTCGATCGTGGCTGCCATGACGGCAAATGCCAAAATGTAACGGCGTCCAACATCCCGGTAGAGGTTGCCAAGTTGCCTGCCAGCTTCCTCCCGATCCAATAACTGATACATTGTACGGGCTTCTGCTTCTGGTAGTAGGTCTGCTAGAGTATCTCTCAG
>JALYGX010000020.1 GCA_030776905.1 Cyanobacteriota bacterium
GCTGGGGATACCTTTACCTGTAAAGTAGCGGACAAAAAAGGTCAATCAAAAGATGCAACAGTGACGGTGAAGGATGAAAAAGGCAATATCAATGTCAAGATCTAGTTCTTGATAGAAAGCGATCGCTTAATAATTCATAGTAACTCCAGCCGCTTTACACGAGGCAAGCTGGAGTGCCAATTGATTCAGTTACCGACCCATCATAATTCACCAATGTCGTCACATCTTTGATGCGTACAACGACCTATTTATCAGGGGTGTAAGTTCTCGGTCAATAATTTAACCCAGACCCATACCATCAGTTTCAGTTACTAATAATTTCCCTTCACCGCCATAAACCCAAACATGACCCTCTCCGCCCCCTTTGCCAAAGTGACCTAATTTTCGATAATCTTCTTCAATCCTGTTTGTAAATCCTTTGACTAGGTCATAATCAGCTATCAAAGTTTCACCTTTTCTTAGTTCGATAATCCTGGCTGGTGCAGCTGTACCGACTACAGCTTTAGCTTGTTGTCCAGGTAAAGCTCTCAGGGCAATTCTCCATCTCCCATCAGTAGAACCAGTCATTTGTCGAAATTTTAATTTTTTGGTACCTAGAACTACGTTGTCAGAACAAAACTGGAAGACACCATCATCAAGTTCCCATTGTTCGGAATCTAATAGCTCAATAGGTGTGTAATGTAGGAAACGACCTTTTTGTCTAGGTTCAAGGTAAACCCTTCCAGTCCCTTTATAAATAGGAGCGTTGTAATCCATTTCCGTTGTCAGAGATACCCACATATCTTTCAAACGGTTATCAGTTTTATAAACTCCATAAGTTAATTGACCAATACACCTGTGCAACGTCCCTTTTTGAATAACCACTCCCGAATTATTTAGATGAATTTCAACCTGTTGAACAAACGGTATATTTTTAGTGGGATGGTAATATTTATTAGTTTCTTTATTAATGTTATTTTGTAAATACCAAAAATCCGTTGGTTCCAGGATATTGACTTCGTGTTTCATAGTTTTACTCAGGCGTTAACAAATGAAGTTCAATTACACCCTTGCCAAGCAAATAGCAAGATGCATTGCTGATTGCTTCGCTAACGCTAGCTAACTTCAGTACGACCTTAGCGATTTCCGGATGTGTCTAAGAAGATTATTAGGAGCATTGATATTAAAATCCTCTACAGTCCTCAACCTGAAGTCGCTGCCAAAGTTCGAGTTGCGATCGCGCCATGTTCAGTGCTGGGTATGCCCCACTAAAAAAGTTTGAACAATCGGGTTCTTCTGTGCTCAAAGTTGCGGCTTAGGCTGAAGTTGGGATTCTGCTAACGCACAAAATAGCGTAGGGGCAACACTCCTGAGGTTGCCCCTACTGCAAAGTTAATTATTTACCTACAGGGACAACCCTGTTGTTCTCCTTTAAGGTGAACCAGGAGTTTACTTGACAATGCCAAGCAAGGCTTGAGATTCAGTAGTGGGTAGCTGCGGTGCGGCGAAAGTGCGGGAGTACACGCGATCGCCTCGCTGTTGTGCTACTACTGGTAATGCATGGCGAACCTGAGCAGCGACTGCCACTGTCTTCACATCATAGGTTTGTGTTGCCATCTTAGGATACAAACCAATCCCAATAATCGGTAGTAACAGGCAAGCCGTAATAAAGATTTCACGAGGTTTAGCATCACCCATGTATTTCTCAATTACCAGCTCAGAATTGCCTTTGCCGTAGAACACTCGGCGCAGCATTGAGAGTAGATAAATGGGGGTAAGGATTAATCCCACTGCTGCCAACAGGACGACGACTACTTTGAAGATTGAGCTGTACGCCTCACTGCTTGTCACGCCCAAGAAGATTGACAATTCACCCACAAACCCACTCATTCCTGGCAAAGCTAGAGACGCCATCGAACCCACGGTGAATAAGGCAAAAACCTTGGGCATGGCTTGCGCCATTCCACCCATTTCGTCCATTGCCAGGGTATGAGTGCGCTCGTAGGTAACTCCAGAAAGATAGAATAACGCGGCTGCAATCAGTCCGTGGGAAAGCATTTGCAGCACGGCACCGTTTATACCCAATTCAGTGAACGAGGCAAGCCCCACTAGGACAAAGCCCATGTGAGAAATTGAAGAGTAAGCCAGTCTTCGCTTGAGATTGTCCTGAGCAAGGGCACTGAAAGCACCATAGACAATATTGACTACACCCAAAATCGCCAGCACTGGCGCAAAGTGAATATGGGCATTGGGCAACATTTCCATGTTCATCCGAATCAACCCATAGCCCCCCATTTTCAACAACACTCCTGCCAAAATCATTGAGACAGGAGCAGAAGCTTCGCTGTGAGCATCTGGTAACCAGGTATGTAAGGGGAAAATCGGTAGTTTTACACCGAAGGCAATCAAGAAGCCTGCATACAGTAGCAATTCCAGGGCAATTGGGTAATGTTTATGCGCTAGCTGTTGCATGTCAAAGGTAACGGTATCGCCGTAGAATGCCATAGCTAACGCCGCTACCAAGATAAATATAGAACCGGCTGCTGTATAAAGAATAAATTTAGTGGCTGCATAGAGGCGCTTTTGTCCTCCCCAGATGGAAATCAGTAGGTACACTGGCACCAACTCCAGTTCCCACATTAAGAAGAATAAAAGCAAATCCTGAGCGGCAAATACGCCAATCTGAGCGCTGTACATCACCAACATCAGGGCGTAAAACAGACGTGGCTTGTTATTAACCTTCCAGGCGGCTAGGGTTGCTAGCGTCGTGACTAAACAGGTTAGAGCAATCAGCGGCATTGACAGCCCATCGACTGACAACGACCAATTTAGACCTAATTGCGGTATCCAAGGATACGTTTCAACTAACTGAAATGTAGAGTTTTGGAAATCGTAATGCTGCCAAAAGGCATAAATCGTCAAAGCAAAATCTAATAAACCCACCCCAAGAGCGTACCAACGGACGGTTTTACCTTCTTTATCGGGAAGTACCGGAATCGCCAGGGCAGCTAGTAGGGGCAACAGAATGATAGTGGTTAGCCAGGGAAATTGAGTGCTAAACATTACTGAGAATTTATACCTATCGTTGCCGACTTCTCCATTCTATTAAGTTTTGTGAACACTTGAGAAGAGTAGATACGCAGAAAAACCAAATCTTCACAATAGTAAAAAGCAATAAATGCTCAA
>JALYGX010000021.1 GCA_030776905.1 Cyanobacteriota bacterium
GACCAGAAGCCACTCATTTGTTTCTATTCACATCATCGTTTTAAGTCAATTTGACTCCTCCAGGCTGTTCTATTTAGCCAAAGTTAAGGGCGGTTAAGGATTCCTGGTTGTACTAATCTTCCAACCTCTATGCCTTGACTCCCGATCGCCTTCCTTTTAAAAATGACCGTGCATCGTATCAATTTCCACAAAATTATTAGCTAACCCTTGCTCATGAATTTCCTTTTTAGAAAATCAGGTCAAGCTTAGAGCTGACAAACGGCAAGGAAAATCAGGCATTTTTTATGAAAGCAAGTGAATTTTCAACAGCCGCCGAACTTTTGAGTCGGCATGAAACAGGAGAACGAAATTTTTCCGGTGCCAATTTAATTGGAGCCGATTTAAGTGCCAAAAATCTGAATCGCATCAATTTAAGTGCTGCCCATCTGAATGGGGCAGATTTAACGAAGACTAAACTGATCAGATCCAATCTTAGTAATGCAGATTTAAGGCTTGCCAACCTCTCGAAAGCCCAACTAATAGAGACAACGCTCTCACGAGCTGACTTAACTAAAGCAACCCTGATTGAAGCAGATTTGAGTGGAGCCATTCTCTCTGGAGCCATTCTTTCTGGGGTTGATCTGAAGTTTGCTACCTTGATTGGAACCAGTCTGATCGGTACCTTGCTCAAAGGAGCAAAACTGACCAAGGTAAACTTGACTGGGGCAACCTTAAGTCGAGCCATTCTCACACAAGCCGATTTAAGAAAGGCTACCTTGAGTCGAGCCATTCTCAGTGAAGCCAAATTAAGTGGAGCGAATCTGAGCGGAGCCACTTTAATTCGAGCCTATTTACATCGAGGAGACTTGCGGGGTGCCGATCTCGAAGGTGCGGATTTAAGTGAAGCTGACCTCAAGGATGCCGATCTCAGTGGTGCGAATCTCAGCGAAGCTAACTTGATGGGAGCTAATTTAAGTGGGGCAACTTTGAGCGGTGCTGACCTCACTGGGGCGGACTTGCAAGGGGCTAATTTAAGTCAAGCCAGCCTCAGTGGACTTGTTTTAAAGAAAGCCAACCTACAGGGTGCTGAACTGAGCAAGGCCAACTTACATAAAGCCAACTTGCATAAAGCTAATCTGGCGGGGGCGAATCTGCTGGAGGCTAACTTACGCGATGCTAATTTAAGTCAAGCAAATCTACTGCGGGCGGGTTTACTGCTCACCTATCTGACGAGAGCTAACCTCAGTGGCGCTAATCTCAGTGAAGCTAACTTGATTGGAGCTAACTTGAATGAAGCGAATCTGAGTGAAGCTTTGATGGAAGGGGCAATTATGCCCAACGGCATCATCTATAGCCAAGGGTCGAAAAGCTAGCGAGGAAACCAGTGTACTGCAGTGTTGTTAGCGTTCAACTGGGGCTGTAAGATTTGGCGCAAATAATGAGCCAAGCGATCGCCACTGTAAGGGGTAAGAACGTAATCTTCAAGCCCCAAGGTTCTCTCCATCCAGGGAAGACCATGCCCAGCCTCAGTACTGAGCGCAACAATAGGAACATTCACCAATTGAGGATAACAATTGAGTTCCCACGCCCAAGCTTTGCCTTCTGCTTCCGAAACCTCGGCGAGAATCACTACTAGGTCTACAGTCGGGGGCAAGGATTGGTGTGACACGTCTTCTAGCTTCGGCAAAAACGTAACTTCAAAGCCGTTGATAGAAAGTAATTCCTGTAGGTTTGTCTCGTCATCCGGGGGCGTACCAATAGCAACGATGCAAGTGATATTAAATTCTTCCTCAACGTCCAACGCTTCTGGGTCACAGAACCCTCTGTGTGAGAGCCAGGGATCGATGCAAAGCGTGCAATTGGGAGTCTTAGGAGCACAACCCACCGACTTCGGAATTGGTAGATTACACCGGGCACATTCTCCCACCGTGCAACTTCCACCGAGAAACTGACCGAAGTTGTACAAATCTCCCTCTATATGCAGATCGTGGAAGTCGTTGCGCTGTTGGAGTTGCTGCCAAAAATCTTGAAACTCCTTTTGGTAGCCCCAGTACTGATACACCGCTCCCTCCAATGATAGGGAACCACTCATAGGGCTGATTATGCTCTTGCCTCGGCTCACATAATAGGCAACATAGCTCATCAGTAGATCAATTTGGCTGGGCGTGTCCTTGCTTTCTCCACGACTCTGGGGCAAAGCGGGTGTTTCGTCGGATTCCACCACCTTGATTTGTCGCAGTAGATTTTCATGGAGAATTACGCGATCGCGTCCTTGGGTTTTTGCCTCATAGAGCGAGCGATCGGCTGCATTAATCAGCAGCGCCCCCGAGTATTCAGACGAAGGAATGATACTAGCCACGCCTAAACTTAAGGTGAGGTAATTGCTAATCTGAGAATTTATATGAGGAATCTTCAAGGCTTTAACCTTTGAGACAATTTCCTCTGCCATTCTCAGAGCGCCTTCAGCTTTTGTATGGGGCAGGATTACAACAAATTCCTCTCCACCATAACGAGGAACTAAATCCGCAGGACGTTTCACGACACTAGCGATCGCTTGAGCCACTTGTTGCAAGCATTTGTCGCCCTCTTGACGACCATAAGTATAGTTATAGGCTTGGAAAAAGTCGAGATCGCCCATAATCAAGGACAAAGACGCTTGCTCTCGCGTCATACGTCGCCACTCTTGGTCGAGATAAGCTTGGAACCGCAGCCGATTTGCTACCTGAGTTAGGTTATCTGAGAACGCTAGGCGCTGTAAGTCTTTGTTATCTTCCATACAAAAGTACAGCTTTTCACGGTGTTGCCATCCCTGTTTCAGGTGTCTGCGCTCAGTAATTTGGTTGCTTATCCAATGTTGTGGCACTATTTCAGCCTTCACCAGGTTTTCTATATCTGGCATTTCTTGGTGACACTGGCTACAAAACCAGTAAATTCTTTTGTAGGAAATATGACGAAGTAACGGTTGCGAACAACAAGGACACAAATGTTTAGTTATGTGAATCATTTTAATTTCTCCGAGCAACTCACGGTCATCTCTCAGATGCATTTATTGGCTTATTTATACCTACTATTCTCCTTAATTTTTAGATAAAAAATATGTATATGTTCAACTTTATATTAATAACTATTAACTAGAAAAGGTAATCTAAAGATTTCCTAAAGATGAAGCTTAAAAAAGCAAATTATGAATAAACTTTTTAAGACGATAGCTTTAAAAAAAACTCTAGTCAGCACCAAAAAATGACTTGTCATCCTTAAGAGAGTTGTCAAGTCATAAAAAAGGTATTAGCTATTAGTAATAGCGGCTGAAAGCCTCCGCCGCTTTAGCAGTCGCTTGAAAACGATTAAATTTTTACTGTGTTCATAGGTTTAGGCGTTTATTAGGGGTTCTTCTGTTTAACCCTACATCTAAGGCTGTGTTCTGTTTATTCGACTATTCTTAGCAAGCCGTGTCGCACTCCGTATAATACTCTGTCAATTAACGTTCGCTCTTGTTCGTTCAGCCTTTCTTCAGAAAGCAAGGTATACCTTAGCACCAGGTGTTCTCTGGAAGTAATTTTTCGCTCCATCAAGATTTGCTCAACAAATTCTTCGAGAGTAACGTGGTATGAAAACAATTGAGCTGACATAGTACTTTTTAGGAAAAATTTTATACTCCTAATATGAAGTTTTTATGGAAATATTCCTGTGATCCCAGCTTGGAACCAAAGGTGACACTAACCTATCTTTATGGGTGATGCTTATCACTGCTAAATCAAGCATCTGGAAAATGTCAGCTTGACGGTTGAAATCGCAGCTATACAGACAAAACCCGCCTGTGGGGGTTATAAAAGCCTTGATTGGCGTTAGTCGTTTTACCTGGGTAAGAGCGGTTTGGTAAAAAAAGTAAAGCCACCCCGGATTTGGGATGACTCGATGGAGCTAGTTCAAAAAAGAGTTAGCAAAAATCGCGGCTTGAGTGCGATCGCGTAGATTCAACCGATTCAAAATATTCGTTACGTGGTTTTTAACCGTCCCTTCGGAAATGTATAGTAACTGAGCAATCTCCCGATTGCTGGCTCCCTTGGCAATCAACCGCAAAACTTCCTGTTCTCTAGGTGTCAATTCATCCCAACTGGGTGGGGGACTGGGGGGTGGCGGTGCCACCGTCGGGACTTTCGCAATGATTTTTTCAACCAATCCCGGGCCTAGCTGAGTGTAACCTTTGTGAACCGAGCGAATGGCAGCCGCTAACTCTTCGGAAGGCGTATCTTTAAGCAAATACCCCATCGCTCCATACCGCAGCGCTTCTGCTACGTATTGATCATCATCAAACGTTGTCAGAACCAAGACTTTCGTGGCAGGAAACTGCTGGCAAATCTCTCGCGTTGCCGCCACTCCATCCATTACTGGCATCCGAATATCCATCAGTACGACATCGGGTTGCAGCGTTTCTACCAATGCGATCGCACTTTGTCCATTTTCCCCTTCTCCCACCACCTGCAAATCTGGCTCTAACTCCAGCAAGGCTTTTAAGCCTTGACGAATAAGATTTTGGTCATCTACTAGTAAAACGCGAATCATAAGAACTCATGAAAGTCTTGGTAAGGCAAACTTAGCAGTAATTCGGCATCCAGCTCCCGGTGTACTGTTAATCTCAAACTGACCTCCCTGTGCCAGAGTACGTTCCCGCATTCCTTGAAGTCCAAATCCAGTCGTGTTTTGATTGACCTTAAACCCTTCACCGTTATCTTCAATTATTAAGTCCAGTTGGGTTTGAGAGGCGTGCAACTGAATTTTTACTTCAGAGGCATTTGCATATTTACAGATATTAGTAATAGCTTCCTGAACGATACGATAGACAACTATCGCCAAGTCAGGGGATATAGAACGTGGCAACCAAATATTGCAAGTTGGTGAGATATTAGTTGACCGATATAACTCTTCGGCTAAAGAAGCGATCGCCTCTTCCAAAGACCGTCCTTGCAAAGGGTCAGACCGCAGGGCAGAAATTGAATGGCGAACATCTTGCAGTGCCGTTGACCCTAGCCGTTTCGCCTGTGCCAGGAAATTTGTAGCTTTTGCAGGGTCAGCTGACCACAGTTTCAGGGCTGTTTCCAACTGTAGGTTAAGAGCCGTTAAGGAATGTCCTAAAGAGTCATGGATATCGCGGGCAATTCGAGTGCGTTCTTGCAGCGTAGCTTGATTTTCAATCCGCAGAGCGTACTGCCTAAGTTGTTCATTAGCCTCTGCGAGTTTTTCTCGACTTTGGCGCTCAGTTAGTAGCGCATTCATTAACAGCAATACAAACGCTAGACTTAATCCAAATAAAAGTGTATATCCCAAGACCAGATATCTTAACCGCTCTTGTAGCAGTGGTCGTGCATCGAACCTTGCCACCCAGCGCAACAGCGTAAACAGGAATAGTGAAAATGATAAACCTGTAACCGCCAAGCGTCCTGGTAACTCAAAAATCAGACAACTGCGGATAACAAGCACAATATACAGCAACGGAAAGAGTCGAATTCCTCCAGTACTTACGGTTAATAAAATTAAGAGGATTTCTAAGGTGGTGTACAGTATCTTGTAGATTTGTTTTCCAGTAGGCATTCTCAAGCCCATTAGCCAAAACCCAGCAATTGTACAAATCATTAGTAGTGGCTCCCGTGGCAACCGCCGAAATGGAGAAGGTGAGATTTCAGACAGGGCGGCAACGATCAGTAGTATCCACTCCAGATGAAGTAGAAACCGAAAGGGATGGTTATTTATTTGAATGGGGCGGCTCATAGTTTAGGATTAGGTATTATTGGGTCAAATAAATTAAATGAATAAGTGACTAGAGTATTGAGCTTCTAATCACTTAAAACATTAATGTTTTGTCGGCACTAACTTTAGAACAACTGGTCATATCTTGACCCATGACTATAGTCATAGTTCATTCGTGACTTTCTCCTCATGTGTTCTTTGTACTTAGATTTCTATGATGGTGACATCGAACAGAGGAATGAACGGGAAAGCACAAATGAAAATCAAACTAATGCCAATCTTGATGGGAGCGATCGCCTTAACAGGAAGCATCACAGCGATCTCACTACCCGTCGGTGCTACTCCTCTCACCGCTAGTGTCCAAGCCAATCCGTCCGGGAAGCTGTTGGTTGCGCAGGCACAAGGCCAACGCCAACGCCAACAGAAAGACCGATTTGCCGACCTAAACCTGACCCAAGAGCAAAAAGATAAAATTGCTCAAATCCGTAAAGATGCTCGCGAACAAATGAAGGGCATCATTACCCAAGAGCAACGGGATAAGTACAAAGCCGCTATGCAAAGCAACCAGGATCGACGGGCAGCTTATGCAGCGATGAATCTGTCTGAAGCTCAAAAAACTAGGCTGAAACAAATCAAGCAATCGACTAAATCCCAAATAGAAGCTATCCTGACTCCGGCACAGCGCCAGCAACTACAGCAAAAGCGTCAAGAGCTTGGTCAGCAACGCAATCAGCAACGCAACAGCAATCAATAGTCATAAATGAAGCCCTGACTTTGGGCTAATGTTGCCCAAGAGGACGGATTCTATGATAGTCACATCGAATACTAAAACTTCAAGAGGTACAACAAAATGAAACGCAATTTGATGACGGTATTAAGTGGAGCTGTCTTGCTTACTGCTGCTGCAACTCCCTTCGTCCTAAAATCGGTACAGGCACAACCAAGCCAAAGGCAACAGTTGCTAGCTCAATTACAGCAACGACCAGGGCAAGGCTTAGGACAAGGCTTAGGACAAGGCTTAGGGCAAGGCTTAGGGCAAGGGCAGGGCTTACAAGGGCAACAAGGCATCCTAGCCAGTTTAAACCTGACCTCAGACCAAAAAGCCAGGATGAGGGAACTTCAGCAAGATACCCGCAAACAAATTGAGGCAGTCCTGACAGCAACGCAACGGGAGCAGTACAGAACCGCCCTCCAAAACCGTATGCGTGGGATGCGCGATGGCAGTGCTAACGTGAATTCTTCTTCAATGCCACGAGGCGGACAGCAGAATATGTTGACTTCACTGAACCTTAGCCAGAGTCAGAAATCTCAAATCGCTCAAATCATGCAGTCGTCAAGAAGGCAAATGGATAACATCTTGACTGATTCACAGCGGGCACAACTTCAGCAGATGCAGGGTTCGCAGTTCAATCGTAACGGGCAGGGTTCGCAGTGGAATCCTAATATGCAGGGTTCTCAGTGGAATCCTAATCGGTAATCTCGGCACATCGATAAACCCACACTTTTTGTTCGGGCAATCCTAAAGGGGTTGCCCTTTAATTTGCTTGTTGGACTCATACCAAATCCGGTTGCCAGAACCCATTTATAATCAAGAAACAACTACCGAGATGTAGGGATGCCGAAGAAAGCCTATATAGCGAACCACTATAGTTCAGAAGAACTGAAGTACAAGTACCTCAAAAGTCAAGATGTGGTTGAATCCAGAAGATGGCATTTACTTTGGAAAATATCTTTGGGGTGGACGATTAAGAATAGTGCCATTGCTGTAGGCATGAATTATGATTATGCCAAAGAAGTCGTCAAGAAATACAATTGTTTAGGAGCCAAAGGGCTGGAAAATCTGAAAAATAAGCAGCCAAAGCAACGAGGAGGCAAGAAAGCTCTCTTAACAGATTCTCAGCTAGAAAAATTACGTCAAGACTTAGCCTCAAGACCATTAGATGGAGGCATCTGGACTGGACCCAAAGTGGCTCGGTGGATAGAAAAAGAAACTCAGGTGGAAAAAGTTTGGCATCAAAGGGGATGGGATTACTTAAAAAAGTTGAAATACTCTTGGCAGAGTCCGAGACCTAAACATAGGAAAGGTCAAGAGCAAGAACAAGAGCAATTTATTCAAAACCTACCTTTAAAAGTCAAAAACCTAGAAGCCAACTATCCAGAAGCCCAAATTGAACTATGGTTTTTTGATGAACATAGAGTGGGGTTAAAGCCGATTTTAAGAAAAGTCTGGCACCAACTGGGGTCAAGACCTATAGCGGTGGTCAGTCACCGTTATGAGTGGTTATATGTCTACGGATTTGTCAAGCCTCAGACGGGAGAAACTTTTTGGTACTTAATTCCTAGAGTCAATACTAAATGGCTAAATCTGGTCTACGAAAGTTTTGCTCTAGATGTGGGAATTTCTGAAAAAAAAAAGTGTTGTTAGTAGAAGATAATGCCGGATGGCATCGCAGCAAGAAAGTGAGAATTCCGGACGGAATCATGGTGGAATTTTTACCAGCTTATTCCCCAGAATTACAACCCGCAGAAAGACTGTGGACGTTAGTAGATGAACCATTAGTCAATGAGTATTTCGAGACGATTGAGGAACTTGAAGAAGTGTTAGTACTTCGTTGTAACGTGCTCAGGGAAATGAAAGCAGAAATTAAAAATTTAACTCACTATCACTGGTTGAAGTTTCCTTGATGTGTTAAGGGGATATGGCAACCGGATTTAGTATCA